>CAZGVR010000168.1:0-8253 GCA_964528945.1 uncultured Myxococcales bacterium | reverse complement strand
TCCATGTCGAAGAACAAGGGGTACAGCCGGATCTACGTGGACAGCGTCTTCGAGGACGAGCAGGCGATCCCGTTCACGAACCCGGCTTCCGGCAAGGACTTCCACCCGCGCTGGAGCCCCGACGGCAAGAGCCTGGCCTTCCTGTCCACGAGGAGCGGCGCCCCGCAGATATGGAGGATCCCGATCGCGGGCGGCGAGGCCGTGCAGGTCACGGACTTCCCCACGGGCATTAACGGGTTCACTTGGAGCCCGGACGGGAAGAGCTTCGCGTTCGCGAGCGACGTGCCGCCGGAGTGCGGCGCGGACGTGGCCTGCCTGGAGAAGAAGGCGGCCGAGGAGGCAGGGCCCGTGCAGGCCAAGGTCATCGACGGCCTCCTCTACCGCGTCTGGAACTCGTGGCGCGTGGGCGTGAGGAGCCACGTGTTCGTAGTTCCGTCCAGCGGCGACGGCCAGGCAGTCGACCTGACCCCGGGCGATCACGACGCGCCTCCAGTGGACCTGGGGTCGTCCCACGACTTCGTGTGGTCTCCGGACGCCAAGGAGATCGCCTTCGTGACGAACCCCACGGACACGCCGGCCTGGAACACGCAGAACGACGTCTTCACCGTGGCGGTCCAGGGCGGCGCGCCCGTCAGGGTCAGCGAGAGCGACGGCTCGGACTCCGCCCCCCTTTACTCCCCGGACGGCAGGTGGCTCGCGTTTCTATCGATGGAGCGTGCCGGGTTCGAGGCGGACAGGAAGCGGCTGGTCCTCCTCGACCGCAGCGCGGGCACCCTGCGGATCGTTGACCACGGGGTGGACGTATCGATAGACGATCTGGCCTGGGCCCCGGACTCGAAGTCCGTGTTCGTGACCGCTGCCCTCAAGGCACGTGATCCCATCTTCCGGATCGACGTGCAGACCGGGAAGGTCGCGACGCTGGTCGCGGAGCACGTGAACGGGTCGGTCCGTCCCACGCCGGACGGCAAGGCCATCGTCTTTTCGCAGCAGGCAATCGACAAGCCGGTGGACCTGTGGCGACTGGACCTCTCGAAGAAGGGCGCAGCCCCGGTCCGGCTCACCTGGTTCAACTCGAAGCGGCTGGATGCCCTGGAGATGAACCCCATGGAGGAGTTCTGGTTCGAGGGGGCGGGCGGGGACAAGGTGCACGCGGCGCTCCTCAAGCCTCCCCACTTCGACCCATCGAGGAAGTATCCCGTGGTCTTCCTCCTGCACGGCGGCCCGCAGGGCGCGTGGGCGGACGACTTCCACTACAGGTGGAACGCGCAGATGTTCGCGGCCCCGGGCTACGTGGTCGTCATGGTGAACTTCCACGGATCCTCGGGCTACGGGCAGGCCTTCCTGGACTCGGTATCGAAGAGCTGGGGCACGCTGCCCTACGAGGACGTCATGAAGGCCGTGGATCACGTGGCCGCGAGCTACCCGTTCGCGGACTGCGACCGGCTCGGAGCGGCAGGCGCGTCGTACGGCGGGTACCTCGCCAACTGGATCGTCGCGAACACCGATCGGTTCGACGCGGTGGTCTCCCACTCGGGCGTCTACGACCTGAGGTCCATGTACGGCTCCACTGAGGAGCTGTGGTTCCCGGAGTGGGAGTACGAGGGCACGCCGTGGGAGAACCCGGAGATGTACGCCAAGTTCTCTCCGAGCTTCTTCATCGGAAACGCCAAGACGCCCACGCTCGTGACCCACGGCGAGAACGACTTCAGGGTCCCGGTGACCCAGGGCATGCAGATGTTCTCGGCGCTCCAGCGCCTAGGCGTGCCGTCTCGCTTCGTGTACTTCCCGGACGAGGATCACTTCATCCAGAAGCCGCAGAACGCCCGGCTGTGGTGGGGGGAGGTCCTCGGCTGGCTGGACGAGTACCTGGCCCCGTGACGGGGCCGTGACGGTGTCGCGGGCCGCCCCCTCCCGCCTCAGGCCGCGTTCCTCAAGGACCTGTCGAGGAAGCCGGCAGCCCCGACTACCGCGGACAGGCAGCCGAACACGAGGAAGATCCACGGGACCGGGAGGGCCTCGGCGACCAGGCCCACCACGGCCGCGCTCAGCGCGGAGAACCCGACCACGCTCACGCTGACCATCGAGAAGACCCTGCCCCACATCTCCCTCGGGGCGATCCCCTGCACGAGCGTCGTGCGCGGCACGAGGATCAGCGGGATGACCATCGAGTGGATGCCCATGAACAGGATCGCGAGCGGGAAGGAGCGGACCAGGAAGAAGGGAGTATAGGTGAGGCCGTCCAGGACTATGCCCATCAGGATCAGCCGCCCCGGACGGATGCGCCGCGAGAGCCACCAGGCCAGCGCGACACCGGGGACCATGCCGCCCGCGTAGATGGCCTGCAGCCAGGCGTAGGCCTCGGGCTCGGCATGCAGGATCTCCCTGACGTAGACGGGGGTCGCGACGAACGGCAGCCCCATCAGGAAGAAGTTGTAGGCTGCGGTCACGAGGATCAGGCCGCGCAGGCGACGGTCCTGCCACGCGTACGAGAGCCCGCCGAGGATGCGTCCCGACGGCCCCGGGCCGGCTGCGTCCGCGCCATCATGCCCGAGCCTGCCCGCCGCGGCCGGCAGCAGGAGGATGAACATCATGGAGAGCAGGTAGGTCCCGGCGTTCACCCTGAACAGGTACATCAGGCCGGTGAAGGGGATCACGAGCCCGGCGAGGCTCGGCCCCAGGAACATGGCCAGCTGCCAGGAAGTCTGGATCAGGCCGTTCGCGACCGTCAGCTTGCCCGGCGGCGCGATGTCCGGGACCAGGGCGTCCCTTGCAGGGTTGAAGATCGTGGCGACGCACGCGACAGCGAAGGTCACGCAGCCCAGGATCAGGGCGCCGCGGCCGCCCACCAGGATCCCGGCCCACGAGGCCAGCGGGACGATCGCGACCAGGCACGCGCGTGCCGCGTCCGCCGCCATCATGGCACGACGGCGGTTCACCCGGTCCGCGACTGCGCCGGCCAGGATCCCGAAGAGGAGCGTTGGAAGATATGCGCTCATGGCGGCGAGCCCGGTGAGCGCCTTGGACCCGGTGAGATCGAGCATCAGCCACATGAGCGCGATCTGGTAGACGGAGTCCCCGGCCTGGCTCAGGACCTGGGCGATCCAGAGGACCGTCACGTCCCGCCCCGCCCATATGTCCTCGAACCTCTTCATGGCTGGCCCTGGCGTCGATCTCGGGGCCAAACTATGTTAAAGATCACGCTAACGCAACCGCGTGGCCGCCCGGAAGCCAGCGGCGCGAGGAGGATCGACATGGTCGTGGGATTCATCAAGAAGGGCGTGCGCGAGGCAGTCATCGCGCGCCCGCAGGATGCCAAGGAGCACATTATCTGGAAGCACCCCGATCCGACCATCCCATTCGGAACCCAGCTCACGGTCGAGGCCGACGAGCAGGTGATCCTGTTCCGGGACGGCACGGTCAGGGCGGTGTTCCCGCCCGGCAGGCACACGCTGCAAACCCAGAACCTGCCGTTCCTCTCGGACCTCGTCGACTCGTTCACCGGCGGCAACCTGTTCAAGGCCGAGGCCTACTTCGTCTCGATGGTCGAGATCGCGAACGTCAAGTTCGGCGGACAGATCGGGACGCTGGAGGACCCTGCCACCGGCCTTGCCGTGACCACCATGGTGCATGGATCCTTCTCGCTCAGGGTGTTGGATCCCGTGAAGCTCGTCGTGGGACTGGTCGGACTCAAGAAGACGGACAACGACTCGTTCCTGCAGTGGTTCAGGGAGCAGACCCTCAAGGTCATCCGGGACCGGACCTCCGAGCTCATAGACGTGAAGCGCATGCCTCTCCTCAGGATCACCTCGGGCGCCCTGACCGAGGAGATCGAGGCCATGGTGATCGAGGGCGTGAAGCCCCACGTCGGCAGCTACGGCATAGAGGTGGTCCGCACCGGAAACTTCCTGATCAAGATCTCCGACGAGGACGCGGTCACCCTCAAGCAGCTCTCCAAGGACGCGGCCTACGTGAGGATGGCAGGCGGCATGCAGGGCTTCCAGCAGTACGCGGCCGGCAAGGCCATGCTCGGCGCGGGGGAGGGCATGTCCAAGGGCGGCGGCGAGGGCGGCGGCGGTGCCATGATGGGCGGCGCCGGCCTCGGCGTGGGGTTCGGCATGGCGCAGATGTTCCAGCAGCAGACCGCGGCCGCAGGGCAGCCTGGCCCCCAGCACCAGCAGTACGGCGCCGGCTATCCCCAGGGCCCGGGCGGCCCGCAGCAGGCCGTGCCGGTGGGCGCCGCCGCGGCCGGAGCCGCAGGGCAGGTAGTGGGTGCGCAGGGGATCAAGTGCCCCCACTGCGGGGCGCAGGTGGTGAGCGGCAAGTTCTGCGCGGAGTGCGGGAAGCCCATCACTCCGCAGAAGAAGTTCTGCCCCTCGTGCGGAGCCGAGGCGTCTGGCCCGGCGAAGTTCTGCGCGGGCTGCGGCCAGAAGCTGCCCGAGTAGGCCACGGCCTTTCCATGGACGAGATCGAGGTCCTCTCGCTGACGGTGCCGGCCGTCCTCGGCGGCGAGCGGCTTGACAGGGCCGCCACGGCCCTGGTCCAGGGCAGGATCTCCCGGACCCAGATAAAGTACCTCATAGACGACGGCGATCTCCTGCTCGACGGGGTAGCCACCCGCCCGTCCGAGCGCGTGAAGGCGGACCAGAGGATCGAGATCTTCGTTCCGCCGCCCCCGCCCTCGACGATCGTGCCCCGCGACATACCCCTCGACATCGTCCACGAGGACGAGCACCTGATCGTGGTGGACAAGCCTTCCGGGATGGTCGTGCACCCTGCCGCCGGCCACCACGAGGACACCCTCGTGAACGCCCTGATGTTCCACCGATCCATCAACTGCGGCGACCCTGGGCGCCCGGGCATAGTCCACCGCCTCGACAAGGACACGAGCGGCCTCATGATGGTCGCGAAGGAGCAGAGGGCGCACGAGCGGCTCGCGGGAATGATCGCCTCGCACCAGGTGACGCGCGAGTACCTCGCGATAGTCGCTGGACTGCCCGCCGCCGAGGGCACCATCCAGACCCCCTACGGACGTTCCACGAAGGACAGGAAGAAGTTCACGTCCCGCCTCGTCGGGCCGGTGCGCGCGATCACGCGCTTCCGCGTGGAGCGGTCGTACGGCCAGGGGGAGGTCTCCCTGATCAGGGTGGTGCTGGGGACCGGGCGCACGCACCAGATTCGCGTCCACGCGAGCGAATCGGGCTGGCCGGTCGTCGGGGACCCGATCTACGGGCGTCCGGCCCGCAAGGGCCTGCTCGCGGAGGCCGCAGCGGCCGCAGGGCGCACCATGCTGCACTCGACGCACCTGGAGCTCTCGCATCCCGTCACCGGACGCTGGCTGGAGTTCACCCGCGAGCCGCCCGGGGACTTCCGCAAGGTGATGGATCTGCTCGAACGCGCTGGCTGAGCGGCCTACCGGCCGCTAGTTGGAGGACTCGAAGTCGGCGTCGATCACCTCGCCCTTTGCGCCGTCCTTCTTCTCGGCACCATCGGCTCCGGCCTTCGCCCCTCCAGCGGGTCCGCCCGCCGGGCCACCGGCCGTGCCGCCCGGACCGGCCTGGGGTCCGGCCACGTGCCTGTACATCTGCTCCGCGACCTTGTGGAACTCCTTCTCGAGCGACTGCATCCCGGTCTCGATGCGCGCCTTGTCCTCGGCCTGGATGCCCTCGCGGAGCTCCTTTATCGCGGCCTCGACCCGGCTCCGGTCCCCGGCATCGATCTTGTCCTTGTGCTCGGTCAGGGTGCGCTCCATCGAGTAGCACATCTGGTCGGCCTTGTTCTTGAGCTCGATCAGATCACGCTTCTTCTTGTCATCCGACTCGTGCATCTCCGCCTCGCGCTTCATGCGCTCGACCTCGTCCTTGGCGAGACCGCTCGAGGCGGTGATGGTTATCTTCTGCTCCTTGCCCGTGGCCATGTCCTGGGCGGACACGTTCACGATCCCGTTCGCGTCGATGTCGAAGGCGACCTTGATCTTGGGGATGCCCCTCGGCGCCGGCGGGATCCCGTCCAGGTAGAAGCGGCCGAGCGTCCTGTTGCCCGCGGCCATGGGACGCTCGCCCTGCAGCACGTGGACCTCGACCTGGGTCTGGCTGTCGGAGGCGGTGGAGAAGATCTCCTCCTTGCGCGTGGGGATGGTCGTGTTGCGGGGTATGAGGACCGTCATGACGCCGCCCAGGGTCTCGATGCCGAGCGAGAGCGGCGTGACGTCGAGGAGCAGGAGGTCCTTCACGTCTCCCGAGAGCACGCCGGCCTGTACCGCCGCGCCGAGGGCCACGACCTGGTCGGGGTTGACGCCCTTGTGCGGCTCCTTGCCGAAGAAGTTGCGGACCTTCTCCTGCACCATCGGGATGCGCGTCGACCCGCCCACGAGCACGACCTCGTCGATGTCGGACGGCTTCTTCTTCGCGTCCTCGAGCGCCCTCTTGAGCGGTCCGAAGCTCCTGTCGACCAGGTCCTCCATGAGAGACTCCAGCTTGGCCCTGGAGAGCTTGATGTTGAGGTGCTTAGGCCCCTGCGAGTCCGCCGTGAGGAACGGGAGGTTGATGGTCGTCTCGAGCACGTTGGAGAGCTCGATCTTCGCCTTCTCCCCGGCCTCCTTGAGCCGCTGGATGACCATCTTGTCCTTCGAGATGTCCAGCCCCTGGTCCTTCTTGAACTCGGCGACGAGGTAGTCGATCAGGCGCTGGTCGATGTTGTCTCCGCCCAGGTGCGTGTCGCCGTTCGTCGAGATGACCTGCACGACGTTGTCGCCGACCTCCAGGATGGAGATGTCGAACGTCCCACCCCCGAAGTCGTACACGGCGATGACCTGATCCTTCTTCTTGTCCAGGCCGTAGGCGAGCGCGGCGGCCGTCGGCTCGTTCACGATCCGCTCGACCTCGAGACCCGCGATGCGGCCCGCGTCCTTGGTCGCCTGGCGCTGGGAATCGTTGAAGTAGGCAGGGACCGTGATCACGGCCTTGATCACCTTCTCCCCCAGGTACTCCTCGGCGGCCCTCTTCAGCTTCTGCAGGATCTTCGCGGAGATCTCGGGCGGCGACCAGGGCTTGCCGTTTATTTCCACCGCCGCGTCGCCATTGGCAGTCCGGATGACCTTGTAGGGCACCATCCGGATCTCCTCGTCCACCTCGGTGAACTTGCGGCCCATGAAGCGCTTGATCGAGTACACGGTGTTCTCGGGATTGGTGATGGACTGCCGCTTGGCGATCTGTCCGACGAGGATCTCCTCCTTCTCCTTCTCCCAGGCCACCACGCTGGGCGTGAGGTAGTCGCCTTCCTCGTTGACGATGACCTTGGGCTCCTTGCCTTCCATTATCGCAACGACGCTGTTGGTCGTGCCAAGGTCTATGCCGATCGTCTTGCTCATGGGAATCTCCTCCCGCGAAGGAATCACACCGATTGATTCGACACGGGCAAAATAACCATGACCCCTGTAGTGTCAAGGCGCGGTATCAGCTGCCCAACCATGTGTATTCCTGGCTGAAACAAGCCATCAAGGGGATCCTGGCCTACTCC
This sequence comes from uncultured Myxococcales bacterium, assembly GCA_964528945.1. Lineage (GTDB taxonomy): Bacteria > Myxococcota_A > Polyangia > DRWM01 > DRWM01 > CAZGVR01. The sequence goes on along the minus strand of CAZGVR010000168.1, from coordinate 738 downwards.
AGGATCCCCTTGGGATCGAGGAGCCGCCTGAGCCTGACGAGCTGATCGTCGAAACCTGGATCCCGCACGAGCACCCCGGCTGGCCTTGCCCGGAACGGTCCCAGCCAGGCAGTGACGGTCCCACCGTTCTCCCTGACCATGTCAGCGGCGCGGACGATGGAAGGCGGCGCCGAGTCCGACGACATCCCGGACCTGTCCACCATGCATGTCCAGCTGATGGAACAGCCCTCGTGCAGGAGATCCGAGACCCTGATCGACATGAGCGCGCCTCCCAGCTGCCCTTCGGCCGCCCGCGCAACGGCAGGGGCAGCGCTCCAGCTCGCGCTGGCGGTCAGGTGGTCGGCGCGATCCGCGTCGGCGCACGCGGCCCTCAGCTGGCGGCAGGCGAGCGGGTGATCCTCCGCGAGCTCGTCGCCGCCGGCCTCGCGGACGAGCCGCGAGGCGATGCCGTGGAACACCTCCACCAGCCTTGGCTCGCCCTCGAACCCGAGGACCAGGATCGGACCGCCGTCTCCCTGCTCGCCGGCGGCCGGGCCGTGGATCCGCCCGAACCCCATCCGGACGCCCTCGTGCACGACACGGGCAGCGCACCTCATCGCGCTCCGCATGTCGGAGTGGGTGGAGGCCAGGACACGCCGTGATTTCGGCATGGGATGGAACCTGACCCAGGCAGCCGTGAGGATCCCGAGCGCACCCTCCGCCCCGAGGAAGAGCTGGGCCAGATCCGGCCCCACGGCC
>CAZGVR010000167.1:5364-8283 GCA_964528945.1 uncultured Myxococcales bacterium | reverse complement strand
AAGTCCAGCGATAACAAGAGGTTAGATAGTGGAGGCGCCGGGAGTCGAACCCTCCTGGTGCCCTTTCGATAAACCCAGGCAGTACGCGCCGTTAGACGATTTCCCCTGTGATTTCATCGCCATGCGAACGCCGTCTGGTGCCGTCCAGTTCCATCCGATTCCGTCCTTGGCTGCAGAGTCATGGCACCCCTGTGGCACCCGGTGCCATGACTATATGTCACAGGGAATGATTTCGTATAATTGACTTCTAGATCAACGGATCGCTGCCCTTCACTTCTTTCTTCCTTTCAGGACTGCCTGCATCTTGCGGCCCTCGTCCGTCAGCCGGTACTTCTGGAGTCGGCTGGTGGGCTTGTCCACTACGGTAGGCTCGATGAGTCCATCCTTCAGCGCTGGGTCGATGTAGTGTTCCCGCAGGTGGGTCCGATCCCTAAGGCCGAACAACCCTCGCAGCTCCAGGTTTCCTAGCTCGCCTTGCTCGGAAAGCGCATCGAGCAGTTTCTCGACTGATGGGGTGACTGGTGGAGCGACTGGTAGGGCGACTGGTGGGGTGACTTCCCCCGTTGCCCCCCCCACCGCCTCGAAAGCGGACTCCGGCTTGCGCCGGATCGTCACGACGAAGCCGTCGTTCAAGGCGAACACGGGCTCCTCGAGCCCCGCATCGCGGCAGCGCCTTATCATGTCGCCGGTACCGGTGCCCATCCGCTCTATGTAGCCGGACAGGTAGAGCGGCTCGGCGAGAAGCGGGTTCATCGGGTACGAGCCGTGGGGCTGCCGTAGCTGCTCCAGGGTCAGCGTCGGCGGGAGCGCGCCCGGGTTCCATACCTCCAGCCGGTCGGCGAACAGCATGACCTGCACGCTCGCCTTGCTCGTGTAGTCGCGATGGGCGATCGCGTTGACGATCGCCTCGCGCACCACCTCGGACGGCATCTCGTAGGCCACCGGAGCCTGCGTGCTTTTCTCCCGCGTCCCGACCGCCACGTTGATCTTGGACAACACGAAGTCGACGGCCTGGTCCGTCGTCTCGAACGACGTGCCCTTGAACGTCCGGTAGAACGGGATCGGCTTGGTCCGCGTTGTGCCGTGGCAGTGAGCGCACTTGACCTCGGACGAGATGAGGAACCGCTGGGGCTTCTTGCCGAAGAGCAGCACTGCTGCGTGGGTTGGGCGGCCGTCGTTGAGAAGCTGGAGGTGCTCCAGGATCTCCACCGGCGAGGTGGACTCGTCGAGCGGAAAGCCTCGCACCTGGCGCGCCACACCCACGAACCGCCGGATCTCCTCCTCGGACAGATCGGCCAGGGTGGCGTCTCGGCACGCGGCCGCGTCGAACGGCCCGGTGCGGATCAGTTCCCTGTCTTCCAGCAGCTGCACAAGGGCCTTGTACAGCCCGGTCCGCAGCTCGGTGACGCTGGCGAACCTTCGGCGGACTACCTGCGATCCGGCCTTGCCGATAAGCGCTCGCATCTTCTCCTGCCTGCCGACGTCGTCCGCGCCCTTCACGAAGACCAGCCGGACCTTGCCGGCGCTCGTCGCCTCTTCGAACTCGCGTTCCGTGGGCGACAGCCCGTCGGCATCCACCGCCCCGTACTCGTCGCCGAAGATCCCCACGTACACGGCACAGCGTCGCACCTCGTCGAGGTAGATCTCGTCCGCGCGCCTGTCCGACGCCGGCAGATCCTCGGAGAGGAACACCTCGAAGAACCGGCTCAGCAGCGCATCGCCGCGCACGAAGTCGCGCAGGGCCCTCCGCTCGGCCGCCAGCTCCTTCTGCACGCTGCTCACGAAGATGCACTCTGCCATCGACACGAACGTACCTCGTTTCCGGCGCCAGATCGAGGCCGGACGTGGGCCCGGCAACCGGCTGGTGTCCCTGTTCCACTCCATCGCCATGCCGTACTATCGGTCCCGTGAGCGGTGCGACCTACGGCTGGGCAGGGGACGTGGCCACGTTCCTCGCCACACCGGAGGCGGAGGTGATGCGGGAGCTCTCCGCTTTCGTGCGCGAGCGCGGCTCGCCGCAGCTCTTCGCCTGGGACAGGAGCCTGTCCGTCCTGCGCGAGCAACTCGGCGACTGCATGCCCGCAGTCGCGCCGTTCGCCCTGATCCTCGAATACGAGATCCCCCGTGGAGGCGGCCGGCGACCCGACCTCATCGTCCTGCAGAACGGCACCGTCCTGGTCGTCGAGTTCAAGAACAGGGTCATGGCCGAGCAGGCCGACATCGACCAGGTCAAGGCGTACGTTCGCGATCTCGAGCAGTACCACTCGGCGAGCCGGCAGCGAAACCTGATCCCTGTGCTCGTTCCGATAGGTATGGAAGGCCAGCCCGAGGAGCGCGACGGTGTTCGCGTGGTGCCGGGTCGGCGCCTCGCGCAGCTGATCCGGGAGCTGCATCGACCACGAGCACCATATCAGGACGAATGCCGTGCCTCGCGAGGCCGTCATCGTCTTCGACGAGGCGCAGAGGGCCTGGGACAGGGACCGCATCATCGAGAAGCACGGCGGCAAGATGACCGAGTCCGAGCCGAGCCTGCTGCTCTCCGCCGCCGCACGGTCGTCGGAAGGGTCGGTCGTGGTCGCCCTCGTCGGCGAAGGGCAGGAGATCCACGCCGGGGAGGAGGCCGGCATCGGCCAGTGGGTCGAGGCCGCCGGTGGACGAGGACCGTGGACCGTCCACGGTCCACGGCAGTTCTCCAGCGTGTTCGGGAACGCCGGCATCGACTACGCCGAGCACGATCTGCTGAACCTGTCCACGTCGTTGCGCAGCCATCGCGCCGGAGACGTCGCCGGCTTGTTCCACTGTTTTTCCGGCTCCCCCGAGGAGGCCCGTCACGCACTCGACCTCGGTTTCCAGATCTCGCTCGCCGGGCCGCCCACGTCCCCCAAGTCGCGCCTCCCCGCGGCCGCCCGGGCCGTACCG
>CAZGVR010000167.1:0-5354 GCA_964528945.1 uncultured Myxococcales bacterium | reverse complement strand
CGCGCTGCTCGACGGCGATCTGCCAGGGGCAAGCGCCATCGCGAGACGCATGCGCGATGATGGCTATGTCATGTACGCATCACGCGACCTCGCCGCCCTGCGCGAATATGCCACCGGACGATACGTGGACGAACCGGCACGGCGGTACGGGTTGATCACGTCCTCGAAGTTCCGCCGCACTGCCGAGTACGGCTTCGAGCCCGCCCAGAATCGTTTCTACTATTACGGGCAGTGGTACAAGGCCGAGCCCGGCGATCTCCGGTCATGCTGCCAGCTCAGGCTCGCCGTCACCGAGTTCGGCTGCCAGGGCCTCGAGCTCGACCTGCCGATCCTGTGCTGGGGTCCGGACCTCCGCTGGGACGGGACCGGCTGGCAACCGCATATCGGGCGAGCGCGCAAGGTGAAGAACCCGCATCGGATCCGCCTCGACGCCTATCGCGTCCTCCTCTCCAGAGGGCGCGACGGGCTGTGCGTCTTCGTTCCCCGCGTGCCCGACGGAGAGATGGACAGTACCTACGATGCCTTGCTCGACGCGGGAGTGCTCGCCCTCGTTTGACTGATCAGGGCCACGTGTCACGCTTCGATCGTCCGAGGAGGCATCGCCATGTAGCGACTGAGGAAGCACGCCATCCTGTGCGGCGACAGAGGATGTGCGAGAAAGGTCGCCATCATCGACACGGGGGTCAAGCGTTCCGTCGTGCCGAGGGAGACGGCGGAATCCGTCGGGGCGAGGCGCACGGGTCGCAGGGGAACACTCAGGATTCTCGGAAAGACGTACTCGGGCGAGATAATTAGGATGAACATCTGCCTGCCCGCCGGGGACTGCGAGGCCGAAGCGGAAGCGTTCGTTCCTGATGACACTCAATTCAGAAAGACCCTCATTCCACCGGGTGCCGAGGACATGGGTCGCATGGGTGGAGTCGAGGAGCGCGGCCCCTTTACCCCGGATCCCGGATGGCATAGGTACGAGGCTGGAGGAACCTCGATGGCGAGAAAGGGGAAGATCCCACCGGCCGTCGCGAGGAGGAGAAGCTCCTCCTCTGCAACCGCAAGGCCGGCGGAAACGAGCGACGGGAGTTCTGCGACACTTTCGGCCCGGAGCGCATCCTGGAGAACCTGGACGAGTTCCTCGGTTGGTTCGTGCCGAGGCCTGGTACGTCTACCCGTAGGATCGCCGCGCGGAGGGAGACATCGTGACGACCAAGAAGAGCAGGGATCTCACGCTGTGGGATCGCCTTTCCCGGCTGACGTTCTCGCAGGCATGCAACGCGCTGGGCCCCGAGGCACGCACCCTGATCAGGGAAGGCGGGAAGCTCGAGGTCCCTGACTTCGAGCGGCAGGTCCGCCTGACGTCGGATTCCTTCGAGGTCCTGCTCGATGAGGCGACGGTCACGATCTCGCTCTCCGGCGACAGGCACATGTCCCTGCGCTGGAGCTGCTCGAGCTGCGAGACCGCATGCGTCCACGTCGGGCTCGCGTTCTCCCTCGTGCTCGAGGAGAAGCTGGCTCTCGGGTTGGCCGCTCCGCCCCGCGAGCGGATCCCGGTCGAGAGCCTCGGAGAGCGGGAGCTGGTCGAGCATGCCCTAGAGGAACGTGCCGAGAGGGCCCGAACCGAGAGGATGAAGCTCGTGTCCTCCGATCCTGGAGAAATCTGGACCGACTACACCGTGACCAGCGCCGAGTCAGGGAAGACCTACAGGCTCGCGCTGCGCGGCCGCGAGCGGGGCGAGTCGTTCTGCTCCTGCCCGGACTTCCGGAAGAACACGCTGGGCACGTGCAAGCACGTCCTCCACGCCATGGGCAAGCTCGAGCGGCGATTTCCCGGGCGCGCCCTCGGGCGGCCCTACCGGCGCAAGGCCATCTCCGTACACCTGCGCTACGGCGCGGAGCTCGAGCTGCGCATGCTCCTGCCCGGGTCGATGGATCGCCGCGCCGCAAGCCTCGTGGCCCCGTTCCGGGACCGGCCGATCGAGGACATCGGCTCGCTGCTGCGCGCCATCGAGGGCCTCGGGAAGCTGGGGACCCCGGTGACCGTCTATCCGGACGCCGAGGAGTTCATGGAGCGCAGGCTCTTCCAGGAGCGCATGGCGGCCGCTGTCCGCGAGATCCGCAGGGACCCGGGAAGGCACCCGCTGCGAAAGAACCTCCTGCGCGCCGAGCTGCTTCCATACCAGCTCGACGGCATCGCGTTCGCCTCCGGCGCGGGCAGGGCGATCCTCGCGGACGACATGGGCCTCGGCAAGACGATCCAGGGCATCGGCGCGGCCGAGCTGCTGGCCCGCCACGCCGCGATCCGCAAGGTCCTGGTCATCTGCCCCGCCACGCTCAAGTCCCAGTGGATGGGCGAGATCCGTCGCTTCTCGAGCCGCGACTGCCGGCTCGTGCTCGGGAGCGCCGAGGAGCGCGCCGGGCAGTACGCCGACGACCGTTTCTTCACCATCTGCAACTACGAGCAGGTGCTGCGCGACATCATGCCAATAGAGCGGGTCGCGTGGGATCTCATCATCCTCGACGAGGGCCAGCGCATCAAGAACTGGGAGGCGAGCACCTCCCGGATCGTGAAGGCGCTCCGCTCGCCCTTCGCCCTGGTCCTCACCGGCACGCCCATGGAGAACAACCTTGGCGAGCTCTTCTCCGTGGTCGAGTTCATCGACGACCGCAGGCTGGGCCCGGCCTTCCGCTTCTTCAACCGGCACCGCGTTGTGGACGAGAAGGGCAAGGTGCTGGGGTACAGGAACATGGGCGAGCTCAGGAGGAACCTGGCTCCGGTCCTGCTGCGGCGCACGAGGAAATCGGTGATGAAGGACCTGCCGCCGCGCACGACCGAGATCGTCCGCATAGCGCCCACGGACGAGCAGCACTCGCTGCACGTGGCCAACATGCGGATCGTGAGCTCCATCGTGGGCAAGCCGTACTTCACCGAGATGGACCTGATCAGGCTCCGCAAGGCGCTCCTCATGTGCCGCATGGCCGCGGACAGCACCTTCCTGGTGGACAAGCAGGAGCCCTCCTACTCAAGCAAGCTAAAGGAGCTCGAGGCGCTGCTCGCGCAGCTCGCCCGGGAGGACGGCCGCAAGATCGTACTGTTCTCCGAGTGGACCACCATGCTCGATCTGATCGAGCCGCTCCTCGACAGGAACGGGCTCGGCCACGTCCGCCTGGACGGATCCGTGCCGCAGAAGAGGCGGCAGCAGCTCGTCGAGCGGTTCCGCGAGGACCCGGGGTGCAGGGTGTTCGTCTCGACCAACGCCGGCTCCACGGGCCTGAACCTCCAGGCGGCGGACACCGTGATCAACGTGGATCTTCCCTGGAACCCCGCGGTGCTGGAGCAGCGGATCGCCCGCGCCCACCGCATGGGACAGGAGCGGCCGGTGCACGTCTTCGTCCTGGTGACCGAGGGCACCATCGAGGAGAACCTCCTCTCGACGCTGTCCGCCAAGCAGGAGCTCGCCCTGGCCGCGCTCGACACCGAGTCGGAGCTGGACTCCGTCGACCTCGCCAGCGGGATGGAGGAGATGAAGCGCCGGCTGGAGGTCCTCCTTGGAGCCAAGCCCGAGGCGCCGCTGGACGAGAGCGAGAAGGCCCGCGAGGAGGCGCGTTCCCGGCAGCAGGTGGTCGAGCGCGAGAGGCTGGCCTCCGCGGGCGGCCGGCTCCTCGGCGCTGCCTTCGGCTTCCTGGGCGAGTTGATCCCCGCGGGCGCGGAGACGGACGAGTCGCGGAAGCTCGGGGCGCTGATCCGCGCCAGCCTCGAGGGCTGCCTCGAGAAGGACGACCGCGGGCTCTACCACCTCGACGTGACCTTGCCCGACCCGGCGGCGCTCGACGTCCTGGCGAGCTCCCTCGGCAGGATCCTCGCCCTCCAGGCCTCATGCGGCCTGAGCGACCCGTCCGGATCGGCGGCGCCGCGCTGATCAACTCGGATCGGCCCTCAGGACAGGTGGTGCTCGCCCATGACTCCTCCGAGCTCCCATGTTTGCGCGGAATGACTCCAGATCGATCCCTGCCTCCTTGAGGATCTTCGCCAGGGTGGAGCGCTTCACCGGGCGATGTGCCGGGACGGTTATCTTGACGAGCCCGCCTGGGCCTTGCCGGTGGAGCCTGATGTGGCTTCCCTTCTGCCTGACAACGACAAAGCCCAGCCTGTGCAGGACACTGAGGATCTGCAGGTACGACAGGCTGGGGACCTCGGTCAAACCCTGAGCTCCACGATCTCGGCATCCGCATGGATTGCCGTCTCGTCGTCTACGGGATCGAGGTAAACCTGTATGGCTTCGCGGATGTTGGTGATCGCCTCTTCCCTGCTATCGCCCTCGCTGATGCAGCCCGGAAGGGACGGCACGTAAACCGTGAAGCCACCTTCCTCCGAAGGCTCGAGCACTATCTTGATGTCCATGATCGACCTCCAGCTTGCCGACCTGTCGCTCCTGTAGAGCATGCGGTCTTGCAAGGACCAGGTCAAGCATCCTCTTCTTCGGGCCAAGCTCCGCTAGCTCTACAGACAGCTGGATTTCGAAGAGGCTTCCGCGTGATCGGGCAAGCTCATGGCACCCCTGTGGCATCTGGTGCCTTAACTATATGTCATGAGGAACGAAGCGGTATAAAGGAATACTGGATCGGTGGGCCGCCGATGCCCCGTTACGCCGGCAATCGTGACCGGATCTCGTCGCGAAGTCGCCCGGCAAGCGGCTCGTTCCAGCCGCTCTTCGCGTCGGCGATGACCTCGCGCTCGAGCTCGGTCAGGTTGCGCAGGAAGGCGAAGCGAGTCTCAACGGACCCGAGCACATCCTCGGCATCCAGCCGATCGCTCGTGCGAATCAGCCGCCTGAGGTCATCCCAGTCGTATCGCCCATCGCGAAGCCGGGAGAAGTACAGGTCGGGGTCGAACGGGTCGCGGACCTGCCACAGCTTGAGCACGGCCAGGCGCCGCAGGAGTTCGCCATCGAACGGCGTGGAGGCGAAGCGGTGACCGATTGAAGACCTCCACCAGGCGTACGAGCACTTCGTCTTCCGGCCGGCTGGTCGCCAGCGTGAAATCCAGATCCTCCGAGAAGCGGCCCGAAGATCCGAACACGAGCTTGCGCAGGCAGGTCCCGCCCTTGAAGGCGAGGCCGGCCATCACGCCGTCTTCCACGAGCGCGTCCGGGGCGTATGTCAGCACGACGTCCAGCTCCGCGACGAGCTTGTCGCGCAGACCCGAGTTGCGGGCGTAGAGGTCCACGAACTTGTCCGCGATCATGTTCCACCGCTCTTGCCCGGGCTCACCCGGCGCTTCGACCGCTCGTCGGCCGCGAGAAGGACGTCTCCCGGGACATTCTCGATCACGCCCCACGCCCGGGACAGCCGTCCGTGCCGGC
>CAZGVR010000166.1:0-8296 GCA_964528945.1 uncultured Myxococcales bacterium | reverse complement strand
CGACGACCGCCGGTATGGCCACCAGGAGGCCGACGGCAGTTGCCACGAGGGCCTCGCTGAGGTTCGCCATGACTATGCCGATCCCGCCCTGGGTGTTCAGGGAGAGGCTGTGGAAGGCGCCGACTATCCCGAGGACCGTGCCGAAGAGGCCGACGAAAGGGGCGATGGGACCGAGCGTGCCGAGATAGGCGAGGCTCCGCTCCATGGTGAGCTTCTCGACAGCTCTGCGGGCGTTCACCGCCTCCTCTACGGCGGCCGGCCCGCCTTTCTCGCGCTCCATGCCCGCCAGGAGGATGCGCACGGCAGGCGCGCCCATGCGGGCGTCCAGATCCTTCCTGGCCTTCTCGCTTCCGCCGCTCGAGAGGTCGGCCCTCAGCCTGGCGGCCGTGGCGTCCAGGTCCATCCTGCTCCGCAGGAAGAACACCGTCCTTTCTATCATTATGCCGATGGAAACCACCGAAAGTGCCACCAGCAGCCACATGACCCAGCCGGCGCCGAGCAGGGCGAACTTGAGAAAAACCGCGATGATGTCCATGGGGATGTCTTCCTAGTGGGGGGGGCTCAGAACTCGATGATGATGTCGCCCGAGCCGCCCGGACCGCCAGGTCCGCCACCCTTGCAGGCTTCAGTGCCCAGGCACACGCCGGCGGTCGTGGCACCGCCCACGACCGCAGCGCCGCCGATGAGCGCGACCCAGAACCACCACTTCTGCGCGACCCTCTTCTTCACGGTACCGTCACCGGTTCCAGTGCCGGTCCCTGTCCCGGTTCCGGTCCCCGTCCCGGTTCCTCCCCCGGTCACGGGCGGGCCGATCACGACGACGTCGCCGGTCCCTGCGGCCCCTGCCTGCAGCGCGGCGGCCAGGACCTGCCTCGTCAGCTCGTCCGCCTTCATGGACAGCGCACCGTCCTGGACCGGGATCGAATCGCCCTGCCTCTGGGAGATCACGGTCATGCGGACCTTGTCGTAGACCATGAAGGTCGCGGACAGGGTGGAGGTGTCCCCGGTCGTCAGCCAGATGACCAGCAGCTGCTGCACGCCGAGCGTGTCAGCGATGGAGCCCAGGCTGGGGGATGCGAGCTCCACGCCCTTGGACAGGAGGGCTGGCAGGCCGTCGGCAAGCGTGTTGACCTTGGCCGCGCCGCTCGCGGGGAAGAGCTTCCCGTCGACCTTCTGGGTCTTGCCGGAGACGACGGCGGTTGCCACGCCCCAGTACTGGTATCCGGGGCGCACGATCTTCACGAAGTGCTTTCCGGTGATGACGTTGTCGATCGAGAGCGGCGTGTAGCCCATGAACTTGCCGTCGAGGAACACGCTGCCGCCCGCCGGGTCGGAGGTCAGGCTGATCGAACCCGTCCCGATCTCGGGCACCAGGGTCTTTGCGTCCTCGAACATCGCGATGACGTCCGGCGGGAACACGTCCGCGTCCGGACCCTTGTCCGGCGCGAGGGCGTAGGCCCTCAGGAAGGCCTTGTTGGCGTTGTCCATGTCGCCGTTGAACGAGTAGCAGACGCCCTCGTAATAGAGGATCTGCGTGGCGAGGGAGGTGTCGTCGACGAAGGCTGCCGCGGCCTCCAGCTTGCCGAGCGCCTGCTCCAGCTTCTTGATCGCGCCTTCCAGCTCGAGGTTCTCGTAGTCGACCTTGGCATCGTCGAAGATCGCCGTCGCCTGGATCGCAGCGTCGCCCGAGGTCGCCGGGATCCCGAACATCACGGCATCCCCGCCTCCCAGCTCGTGCGTCGTGGACGCCTGGATCGCGGAGTGGGCCGCGCCATGCAGGATGGCCATCTGCTTGTCCATGCCCTTCTGGCTCGCGATCACGAGCGGATAGATGGTCGGCCCACTGCCCTGGGCATGGACCTCTGCGGCCAGGAGCAGGCACGGGAGGCTTGCGAGCAGGAAAGGAACCTGTGGCCGCTGGAGCCTTAGCATGGGTCTTCCTCCGACGGGGCAGTCCAAAAAGTCACGCCCCGGGCGCGCTTCCCTTGAGCAGCGCGAGGAACGTGGGATCGCCCTCCAAGATTTCCCTAATATAGTCCAGCGTCTCTTGGATATCAACCTGCCTGGGCAAGCTGCGTCCCAGGACCTCCCTGGACTGCTCGAGGATGGAATCGAGCGCCTTGTCCGGAGCCAGGCTGCCGCCGCGGACCGCCTCCACCGTTCGCAGGATCACGGCCTCGAGATCGCGTGATGCCTCGGCACCCCTGGCGGCGGCAGGGCCCTCGGCGACCACCTCGCGGAATCCGGCCTGGGAAACGGCCTTGCCGCTCCCCTCCTCCGGCCGCACGGGCCCGTCGAGCGGCTGACCGGCCCCGGGACCGCCTATGCCCTTGATGCTCAAGTCCTATCGTCCCACCGTCCCCCGGGGCAGAGGATAGCGGCAAGGCAGGGCTCCATCAAGTTTCATCTGATGTTGCCGATGGCCGAGCTCGCCGTGTCGTGCCGCGCCTTCATCACGTTGGACAGCGTGGTGAACACGCGGCTCTCCCGGCTCACGGCCTCCTGTATCTTGAGAACCTCCATGCTCGTCCGCATGCCGGCCTCCTGGATGGCCCAGAGGTCGTCGATCTCGGATCCGCCCGTGCCAGGCAAGGCTCCCGAGGCCGGGACCGTGCCTGGAAGAGCTCCGGGCGACTTCGGATCCGCGCCGGCCGCCACCGCGTCCAACGTGGACCCCAGGGCACCGCCCGCGCCGCGCACGGCCGCGCTCAGGATGCCTCCCCCCGGGATCACGCTCGCGACGCCGCTGGCCGCTCCCAGGAGCACGATGGCCCCCTGCTCGAGCACCTCGCCGAACTTGGTCGATCCGGGGGTGGCGGTCTGCCGCACGGCCGTGGTCTCCACGGTGATCATCTCCGCGGGCGTGCTCTTTATCGATTCGATCATGGCTTCCTCCTTTCCCGGCAGCGTGGGCGATCCATCATCGCCGGGCGCCGGGGCCGGATCCATCGCTGCGGCCCTGCAGGAAGTTTCCTCGAGGAGGCCTGCTATGGTCGGGTAGAAGACGGCCGGCAGTGGCCCGGGGTCACTTCTTCATGGACGCGATCTGCTTGATGCGAGCATCGACGAAGCTCTTCTCGACCCCGACCATGTCGCCCGCGAGGGCCTTCTTGTAGCTCTCGCCCTCGAGCTTGTACTGCTTGCCCTCGAAGTAGATGTCGCCCATGAGCTTGTAGGAGGCGCTGGAGGAGGACTTCAGGGCCACGGCCTTCTCGAGGGTGCTCAAGGCGGAGGTCGCCTTCCCCATGCGATAGTAGAGATCGGCCAGCTTGAGGACGGGCTCGTAGTTCTTGGAGTCCAGATCCATAGCCATCTTGTAGGCGTCGACCGCCTCCTCGTAGGAGTTGAGGGCGTCGTAGCTCATTGCAAGTGCGAGGGCCGCGTCCGGGAGGTTTGGGATCTTCTCGAGCACGGCGTTCAGCTTCTCTACGGCCTGCGTGTACTCGCCCTGCTGGAACAGGCAGAGGCCGATGGTCTTCTCGGCCTGGCCGAAGGCGGGCTGCACCGAGAGGGCCTCGGTCAGGGCGGCGATGGCCTCCGGGTACTTGCCGGACGCGTAGTAGGCCTCGCCCAGGGCCAGGAGCGCCTCGTCCCAGGACGGACGGATCTCCTTTGCCTTGATGAGGTGCTCGATCGCCTCGTCCCCCTTGCCCAGGGCCTTGCCCAGCGCGAGCCGCGCCCTTGCGGACCCGGGGTGCGCGGAGACGGCGCGCTCCAGCAGCTCGACCGCCTCGCTGCCATTCCCGCCGAGCACGAGCCCCTGCACCAGGCCGAGCAGCGCCTCGAGGTTCGTCGAGTCCTTCTCGATGGCCCGCCTGTAGCTCTCCTCGGCCTTCGCCGTTTCGTTGGCGATCACGAACGCATGGCCCAGGCCGGCCATGGCAGGGGCGAAATCCGGGTCGAGCGCGAGGGCCTTGTCGAAGGACGTCTGGGCCAGACCCCACTTCTTCCATACGAGGTAGGCATACCCGAGGCACGTGTGCGCGAGAGGGCTCCCCTTGTTCGACTTCACGAACTTCGTGCAGGCTGCCTTGGAGGCCTTGAAGTCCCCCTTCTCCATCTGGACCTTGGCGATGGCCCACTGCGCCTCCTCGGCCTGCGAGCCCGTCTTGGCCTTCAGCTGCTTGAGGGCCTTCTTGAAGGCCGCGTCCGCGGCCGAGAAGTTTCCGCCCTCCAGGTTCTCGTATCCGCTCTTCATGAGGCCTTCGTACGTCTCGCCGGCTGCCAGGACCGGACGCGGGCCTAGGACCAGCACGGACGCGATCACCATCGCGCCGAAGTGGATTGCTTGGGCTCTAATCATCGATCTCCCTCCGGGCTGTTTCTGGGCTGGAGCAATGCTTGGACTTCTAGCACAAACCGCCTATTCGATGTGATGACCACGGCGTGCAACCGGGGGGCCCGGGGCAGGGGTCACTTGCGGGTCTGGGAGCGGGCTGCCTTTTCGACCTCGGTCACGAGATCGCCGAGCTCATGCAGCTCCCCCTCGTAACGGACCAGTATCTGGAGGTTGAGCTTGGCCATGGAAACGTTTCCCGCCGCCAGGGCTTCCTTCACGGCCTTGTAATGCTTGCGTCCGCCCTCGGTCTTCAGGAACCAGCCTTCCTCGCGCGGCTTTATCGAGAGCCGGTTGACCACCGAGAGCCTGAGCTCCCCGGACCCGAGGCTCCTGTCGTAGGCCGCGCGGAGCGTCGGATCGATCAGGTTCTGGTAGGCCTCGGACACCCGCTTGAATATGGTGGCGGCCTTTGTCCGTCCAGGCTCTGGCGCGCCGGCGAGCCTGTCGGGGTGCAGCTGCTGGGCCCTCCGGTAGTACGCCTGGCGGATGGTGCGCACGTCCGAGTCCTTTGCGACCCCCAGGACCGCGTAGTAGTCCGCTTTCTCGAGCGCCTCGTGGGCCCTGTCGATCCGGGCGTTCCATTCGTCCCACTCGGCCATCAGCCACCGAACAGGGTGAGCCGCGCGATCTGCGCCTCGCCGGTCTCGAGGTTGCGGGCAGCAACCTGCAGGATCCCGTCGACAGTCAGCTCGTACGCGACCTCGATCTTGACCTCGCCCCTGGGCGCGGGCCTCAGGCCCACGAGCTCGACCTCGCCCAGGACGTGGTTCTCGGCCGCCTTCCCGCTCTCCCCCTCGAGCACGCGGATCACGGCGCGCTCCTGGTTGTCCGCGGAGGTCGTGAAGAGATGTCGCTTCTCGATGGGCACCGGCGAGTTTCGCCGGATGAGGACTTCCACGAACCCGCCGACCGTGCCCACGCTGAGCGTGTTGGCCGTGACGTCGAGCAGGAGCGGCGCCCGGGCAGGGACGGCCCCGGCTTCCGGCATCGGTGCGGCGGCAGCTCCCTGGGCCATGATTCCGGGCTCCGTGCGCGCGGCGGCCGCGTCCTCGCGGTCGATCCTGCGCATTTCCTTGCGCACGTCGCCCGGCACGTACTGCCTCGACAGCGAGTCCGGCGTGACCACGGGGGCCTCGGAAGGAGGCTCCTCCAGGAGGCCCAGGTAATCGTCCAGGGCCTCCTGCTGCTCGGCCGCGTCCTCGGGGGGCGGCTCGCGCACGACCTGCGGAGGCGGCATTGCCGGCGCCTCGCGCACGACCTGGGGCGGCGGCGGCACGAGGGGCAGCCCCGGGTCTGCCGGCGCCTGCCGCAGGGTGGGCGCGGGCCGGCCTTGCTGCATCCCCGGCATCGCGGGAGACGGCGGCACCGAAGGCCCGGGCTCATCCCTGCGCGGGGTCGGCAGATCGAGAGATCCACCGAAAGCCTCGTCGAGGGCGGCCACCGGGCGATTCGCTGGCGGGACCGCGGGCCCCGGCTCTCCCCGCCTGGAAGGCACCGGGACGTCCACGATTCGATGGGGAGTCATGGGGACCGGCGGAGTCGCAACCGGCATGCCCCTCACGGTCTTCCCCTGCCTGAGCATTCTCTCCGACGCCTTCTCGTCCTCCACGAGAGCTTCCGAGAAATCGTCCAGGAACTCGTCCTCGGCAGGAGACGCGCGCTTCGGGGCCGGCGGCCTGGGCTCGACCTTCCTGATGGGGAGCATGTCGCGCGCGGCCGCCGGGTAGATGAGCTCGCCGCCCGAGAGGGCATATGACTGGATTGCCGCCCCGATCGAGACGACGACGTCCGGCTGGATCTTGTCGAGCGGCGGACGGGCGAAGTACGCCTGCACGCGCTGCCTCAGGAACGGGATGCGCGTGGTCCCGCCGACGAGTATCACCTCGCCCATGTCCGCGGGCCCCAGGCCCGCGAGCTTGAACGTCTGGTCGCAGACCTCGAGCGACCTGTCCACGAACTTCCCGATCAGCGACTTGAACTTCTCGCGGTTGATCTCGTAGTGGAAAGGCGGGAGGGACTGCCCGTCCGGACGGCGCACGTGGCGATCCTCGAAGGCCGTCACGATCCAGTCCGTGAGCTGGCACTTCATGCGCTCGGCGCCCAGCGTGAACCTCTGGACCAGCGAGGCGTCGGCCTCCGGGCTGAACCCGTACTGGTTCTGGAACTCGTCGATCATGTCCTCGAGGATGCGCCGATCGATGTCGTCACCGCCCAGCATCATGTCCCCGGCCGTCGCGAGGACCTCGAAGACCGGATCCTCGAGCCTGAGGATCGTCATGTCGAACGTGCCACCGCCGAAGTCGTAGACGGCCACCGTCTGGGGCTTGCTCTTGCCGAGACCGTAGGCGAGCGCCGCTGCCGTCGGCTCGTTGAAGATGCGGAGCACCTCCAGGCCCGCGTGCTCGCCGGCCTGGTGGGTGGCGCGGAGCTGCACCTCGTTGAAGTTGGCGGGCACGGTGATGACCGCCTTGGTCACCGGCTGGTCCAGGCTGCGCTCCGCGATCTGCTTCAGGTGCCCGAGGATGGTCCCGGAGATCTGGTAGAGGGGGAGGCGCTGGCCCCGCGTCACCGCCACTGGCAGGCCGTTCTCCCCGGCCTCGATCACGTACGGGTACAGGGAGGCCGCCCACTTGTTCTCGTCCAGCCGCATGTCGCGGCCGACGAAGCGCTTTATCGAGTAGAAGGTGTTCTGGGGATCCTGCAGGACCCTGAGCTTGCCCTTGTGCCCGACCTCGACGCGGTCGTCCTCCACGAACGAGACGACGGACGGAATGACCCCGATGCCCGTTCCGTCCCTGAGCAGCCTGGGCTGCCCGTTCGGCCAGCAGGTGGACACGCACGAGTTCGTCGTACCGAGATCGATGCCGACAGAGATCTCTGGCATGCCCTCAAGCTCCTGCGCCGGGAACCGACTCCAAGCCCCGTTTTATATTCCGAGGCCTGCAACATTGCAATGTGAGCGCACGGAGACACGTGGGTGTTGATCGCCGGGTGGATTTGATCTTGTATCGTGCCCGTGATCGACCGACCGGCAAGCGCCCGGGATCCTGCCCGGCGGGATGCAGATCCTCTCGAGGTAGCCCTAGGCACGGTGCGGCTGCGCAATCCGGTGATGACCGCCTCCGGGACCTGGGGCTACGGCCACGACGTCCAGCCCGCCTCGGTCTCGGCCAGGCTCGGCGCGGTCTGCACCAAGGGGCTGAGCCTGCTCCCGAGGGCCGGAAACCCGCCGCCCAGGATCTGCGAGACCCCGTCAGGCATGCTCAACGCGATAGGGCTCGCCAACGTCGGGGTGGAGCGCTTCGTCTCGGAGGCCCTGCCCGCGCTCGTCGATGCCGGAGTGACCGTGTTCGCGAACATCTTCGCGGAATCCGTGGAGGACTTCTCGCGCCTTTCGGAGAGGCTCGCCCGCGCGGGCGGCGTGACCGCCCTCGAACTGAACGTCTCGTGCCCGAACGTGAGGCACGGCGGCATCCACTTCGGGCGCGATCCGGCCATGGCAGCCTCGCTGACGCGCGCGGTGGCCGAGGCCTCGGGCCTGCCGGTCGTGGTCAAGCTGACGCCCGAGGCGCCCGACCTGATCGCGGTGGCCCTCGCATGCGAGGAGGCGGGCGCAACCGCCGATCCGCGGGATGGCGGTCGACGTGGAGAGGGCACGGCCGCGCCTGTCGACGGTCTTCGGCGGCCTGAGCGGCCCCGCGATCCGTCCGGTCGCTCTCAGGATCGTCCACGAGGTCTCGGGCGCCGTCTCGATCCCGGTCATCGGGATCGGCGGTATCACGACGGCCGACGAGGCAATCGAGTTCCTGATGGCCGGAGCCACCGCGATCCAGGTCGGGACGGCCTCCTTCGTCGACCCGATGGCTCCAGTCCGCATACTCGAGGGGATCCACGCCTGGTGCACGGAGCGCGGCACGACCGCCAGGGAAGTCACGGGTTGCATCCGCCGCGCCGCGC
>CAZGVR010000165.1:0-8318 GCA_964528945.1 uncultured Myxococcales bacterium | reverse complement strand
ACCAGGGCAGCGGGGTCACCCTTGAGCCCGAGAGCCTTGCACGCGGCCTCCCGCATGGCAGGGTCCTTGTCCTTGGACTTGGAGATCAGGCACTCGAGGGCCTCTGGCGCAGTGTTTCCAGAGAGCAGGGGGATCTGATCCGCGGTCAGCGCAGGGCAGGCCTCGGACAGCGCCTCGCCCGACATGAGCGCGAGCTGGCCGACCCTGGCCACCTCGATGGCATCCAGGGCCTGCTTCGCCTCCGCGGCGATGGCCTCGTGCGGGGATTCCAGGAGGATCTCCAGGTACTGGACCGCCTCGTCGTCCCCGACCAGGCCAAGGCTCTTCACGGCGTCGAGAACGACCGTGGGCTCCGGGTCGTCGAGCAGCTTCACCAGGGCAGGCACCGCCTCCGGGCTGCCCACGTTCCCCAGGGCCAGCGCGGCCGATTCGCGCACCGAGGCATCCTTGCTGGAAGCCGCGGACACGATGAGCGGGAGCGCCTCCGGAACCTCGAGCAGGCCGAGGGCGAACACCGCCTCGGAGAGGATCTCGGCCGGGACGAACGCGTCGGCGGCGATCTCGAGCAGGCGGGGCACGGCCGCCTGCACGTCGAGCATTCCCGCGGTGGCGATGGCCCAGCGCCTGACCGAGACGTCCGGGTCGTCGATCAGCGGCAGTATGGCCGAGTGGTCGCCCGCGGGCATGGTCTCGGCGTAGAGCTTGCGGGCCCGTACCCGGATCTCCGGGTGCCTCGAGCCCAGGAGCGGCAGGATGGCAGGCGAGAGATCGGTTCCCTGCATGTTGGAGAGCGCGTGCCACGCGGAGGTCCACACCGCCTCGTCGCGGCTGGTCAGCTTCCATACGAGCAGCGGGAGCGCGCCGGCCCCTGCGGCCGACAGGATCGACGAGGCCACGTCGCCCATCACCGGATCCCCGAGGTACGTGGCGACCTGCGCGAGGACCGGTCCGTCGCCCTTGGAGAGCGCGTCGATCGCCCTCTCCCTGTAGTCCCCGCCCCAGCAGCGCGCCACGTCGAGCACCACCGAGGCCGCCTGGTCCACGGGCTTGCCGTCGAGCCAGGCGCTGAGCCAGGCGTCGAGCAGCTTCTCGTCGTGATCGCCGTACGCACCGGTGAGCACGACCTCCTCCCTGCCGATGCCGTCCGGATCCGGGAGCGGCAAGGACCCGTCCTCGGCCTGCTTCTCCATCTCGCGCGACTCGACGAGCGTCATGCCCGGAAGCAGGAAGAACTGGACCTCCATCTCCACGTCCTCCGAGGAGGCGGCGTCCACCAGCGCCACCATGAGCCCCTCGTGGACGGCCGTCAGATCCGACCAGGTCCAGCCGCCCCCTTCCCGGGCGATCTCTATGAACACGTCGGGCTCGGGTCGGCCGAGGATGCGGCCCATGGCCTCGGACACGCGCTGCCCCAGGATCATCGGGTCCTCTTCCGGGCCGGCCTCGATGGTCTCGGCGTCCTCGTTGCCCACGGTGACGTTCTCGAGGATCACTCCACCCTTCCCGAGCACCGCGGATATGCGGGTGCCGGCCATGGCGCAGCCCGGCCTGGAGTCGGCGACGATCCACCTGACGTCGTCTCCGGTCCTCACGGCGAGGAGGACCCGGTCCACGTGGTCCCTCATGGCGTCGATCACCGGGACCAGGGACTCGACCGGCAGATCCGGGTGGACGGCGAGCGGCAGGACCCTGTCCCAGAGAGGCGAGCCGCCGGAAGGCCCCATGGATGCCACCCTGGACGAGGCGTCGTCCAGCGCCTCCGGGAGCTCCGGGAGATCGTCGACCTGCCTGCCGGGCCAGGCCAGGGATCCGGTCTTGCCGGCCACAGGAGCCACGGACCCGTCCTCGGACACCGCGAGGATCGTGGATGTGGCCACGCGGATCGAGCCGCTCGCGTCGACCACGACGTACCTGAACGGATCCGGGGCGGCGCCCGCGACCGCGACCTCGGCCGGGAGCGGCACGTCCGCGGGCATGCCGGTCGGGAACCTGGACGCCCTGAGGAGCTCCCGCGTGTCGTCGATCCTCGGGAGGAGGTCGATGAACAGGGGGTCCGGATCCTTCCGCGCCCGGTCGAGCGATGCGGACGCCCACTCGAGCACGCGAAGCAGCCTGTCGGACAGGGTCGCGTCGCCGGCCTCCTCCGGCATGGCGTAGGGCTCGAGCATGTCGAGCACGAATGCCGTCCGCTCCTCGGGATCCAGGTCCCTGGAGGCCTCCATCACGTTGCCGATCACCACTGCCACGACGCCCCTCACGAAGGGCGACATGGGGCCCTGGGCGGATGCCTGCGCCCTCAGGAACTCCATCTCGTCCGCGCTCACCTCCTCGCGCGTGAAGAGGTGGAACACGATCCTGGCATCGTCGGCCGCGCTCGCGAACGGGCCGTGCGGGTACTCGAGGGCGAGGACGTCGAAGGGCTCGAGCAGGGGCTTCGGATCTGCCAGGAAGGAGTCCTCGTCCGCATCCTCGACCCCGAGCATGTCCCGCAGGCCGTCCGGCGTGACCGCGACGTCGGACGGGTCGGCGAAGAACTCGCCCTTTTCCCCTTCCGGAAGCCCGGTGCCGAAGAGGAACGCGTCCACCTGGGCTCGACCCAGGGCATAGAGCAGCACCTGCTCGACTTCCGGGTCCGAGATCTGGGACGTGATCATCCTGGCGTGCAGGGCCTTTACGCCGTCCAGGCCACGGGTCCCGAAGTCGTAGGGGTAGAGGCCGTCCACGCTCGGGTTCGAGGGCGGCGGCCACACCAGGTTCCTGACGGCCGGGCCGCACCCCGAGAGGTGAAGCGAGGCCGCGAGGAGGATCAGGCTGCAGGCGTGTATCTTTCGGCGGTTCATGGCTGCACCACTCCTACCACCAGGCATGCGGTGCTAGCAAATCCGCGACCAGGTCAGCAGCAGCCGCCGCCGCTGCCCGACTTGACCTGGAAGCCGCCGTAGTACGGGTGGTTCACGTAGTCGATGTTGATGGACTCCGCCTGCCTGGAGAAGTGGTCCAGGTAGACCTCGAGGCCCTCGAGGTCGTGCTTCTCGTCGTCGCCCTTCGGCTCGTCCAGAGCCAGCCCCATGCGGGGACCGCCTCAGCCGAACCCCTCGAAAACGACCCTGATCTTGTGGCCCTCGTTCTTGGGGCTCCCCAGGATCTCGATGAGCTTCTCCCTTGCCTGCGCGCTGATGTTGATCGCCACTTCGGTTCCTCCTGACCCGGTCGGTCTTCCGGTCGGTGCGCCGTCGTCACGACATATAAGCACGGCCGGCCTCCCCCACAACTCCGCATTCGACAGGTAAGACGTTGATGGCCTCGTTGTCAAGAATCGGCAGGGGGACAGGATCGGCAGTGGGGGGGCCCGGAATTGCCATTTCTGCAACGTGTCACTAGATTCGACGGGCCATGAGGATCACACTCGTCCTGGCCGCCTCGCCGGACGACCCGCTCCGGAGGAACGACCCGTTCATGCCGCTCTCGCTGCCGATCCTGGCAGGGGCGGCGCCGGGGCACGAGTACACCTTCGTGGACATGCTCGCGGGAGAGGAGCCCGACATCTCTGCCCCCGTCGACCTGGTTGGCATCAGCACGAGGATAACCGCGGAGCGGACCGCGTACGCCATGGCCGACGGCTTCAGGCAGCGCGGCGTCAAGGTGGTCCTCGGCGGCCCTCAGGCGTCCTCCGTGCCGCTGCGCGCGGCCGGGCACGCGGACGCGGTGGCGGTCGGCGAGGGCGAGGTCCTGTGGCCGCTGATCGTCGAGGACGCGTCGGCAGGCGCGCTCAGGAAGTTCTACGTCGCGAGCCCGGGGGATTTCGACGCGGGCGGCGCCACGATCAGGAAGGTCGACGGGTTCGCCGACCTCGGCAAGACCCCCGTGCCGGACAGGCGGCGCTACAGGCACAGGTACGCCTTCGACACCGTCTACGCGGCCCGCGGGTGCGCGATCGACTGCGACTTCTGCTCGGTGCCGTCCCTGTTCGGCAGGAAGACCCGGCTCAGGCCGGTCGCCGACGTGGTCGGGGAGATATCCGGCTTCCGCGGCTTCTACTACCTTCTCGACGACACGGTCTTCGGAAGGCCCTCGACCTACCCGTACTACGCGGAGCTGTACGAAGCCCTCGCGAGGCTGCCGGGCGAGAGGCTCTGGACCGGCCAGGCCAACCTCGACGCAGCCTCGTCCGAGGAGGGCCGCGAGGTGATCCGCAGGGCAGCGCGCTCGGGGATGGTGTACGCGGCCATCGGCATGGAGTCCATCAACCCCGAGGTGCAGAGACGGAGCGGGACTATCAGGAAGTCCGGGGCCATGGACTCGCCGGACCTCGTCCGATCCATGAAGGAGGCGATCCGGTTCATACAGGAGCAGGGGATCATCGTGTCCGGATGGTTCACCATGGGATACGACGAGGATCGTCCCGGGGACTTCCAGCGGACCCTCGACTTCTGCCTGGAGACCGAGGTCATACCCATCCTCTGCCCGCTCGAGGCCTTGCCCGGCACGCGTCTCCACCGGCGGCTGGAGGCCGAGGGGCGCCTCAGCGAGGAGCGCAGGGTCAACGTGGTGCACCCCGTGATGAGCGACACGCAGGTGCTCGGCCTCGTGCGCGAGATGACGGACCGCGGGTTCGCCGCCTCCAGGATCCTGGGCAGGACCGCCTTCTGCTCGCGGTTCTTCGGCCGGGGGCCCACGGCCCGCGACAGGATCCGGGCGCGGATCAAGAGGACGATGTTCGCCTTCGTCCTGCAGTGGAAGCTCAGGAAGGGAGTGACCGGTCTCGCGAACGCCTGATCCCGCGGAGAGGCCGGGCCCGGCGCCGCCCGGGCCCGTGCTTCTTGCCGTGTCTCCCCTTGCGTGCTAGATACCCCTTCCCGGCAGCACACGGTGAGGAGGTGCCAGCTTGGGCCCCGTGACCGCAGAACAGGAGAAGGACATCCGGGACCTCGTGTACGGCTTCTTCGCCGACGAGTGCGACGTCCGGGCAGAGGACCTCTCCGACGACACGAACGTCATCACGGACCTGGAGGGCGACTCGCTCATGCTGCTCGCCCTGCTGGAGAAGGCCTGCAAGCGCTACGGGATCAAGGTGCCTCTGAAGGTCCTCGGCAAGCACCTCATGAAGAAGCCTGCCGAGCGGATCGGTGAAATAGTCCGCCTGACGCGGGCCCTGGTGGAGCATGGAGACTCCATCGTCGACGTGGATCTTTGAGTCCGACGCCCCCCTCGAGGGGTGCGGCATCGACGTCGAGCGCATCGAGCGCTTCGGGAAGTTCGCGGGCGGTGCCGACAGGCCCTGGCAGTTCGTGTTCTCGGACGAGGAGGCCGACCACGCCCTCCGCATGCCGGATCCGGCCGCCGCGCTCTGCGCGGCCTTCTGCGTGAAGGAGGCCTTCCGCAAGGCCCTGGGGAGACAGTACGATTACACGGGCTGCGAACTGCTGCTCGAACCGTCCTCGGAGACGCAGATCATCCGCCTCGGCGGCGATCTGGCGCGGGAGCACGGCATCTCGGGAACCCGGGCGCTCGTCAGGCAGGGGGACGACGGCACCATGACCGCGATCGTCTACGTCTTCGGGGAGGACCCATGACGACCCGCAAGCCGAGGGAGTTCGCCTGCCAGGTCACTGTCGAGTTCGAGGACGTCGACTCGTACGGGATCGCCCACCATGCCAGGCTCGTCGCATTCCTCGAGCGGGCCAGGCTCCGCCTCCTCAAGGAGCTCGGCATCGAGATCGATCCGCGGCGCGGCCCGGTGCCGGTCCTGTACGACGTCAAGATGCGCTTCGTGAAGCCGGCGATGATGCTCGACGCGCTCGAGGTGGGGATCCGCGTGGAGGGCATGAGCGAGTACGCGATCGATCTGGGGTACAGGATCAGGCGCGGGAAGGACACCGTGGCACGCGCCACCACGAGGATCGCGTTCGCCGACCTCGAGTCGCGCCGCCTCGTGCCGGCGCCGGAGGAGTGCCTGGCCGCCATCGCGAGATGGTCAGGGGTGGACCGGTGAAGGCCGCCAGGGTCGCGGTCACCGGGCTCGGTCTCCTGACCGGGGCCGGGCTCGATCTCGAGAGCTCGTGGGCGGGGCTGCTCGAGGCGAGGAGCCCTGCCCGCAGGTTCACCATCTTCGATCCTTCCGGGCTCGCGACCCCGTTCGGCGTCGAGCTGCCCTCTGGGGCCGCCGACCTCTTCAGGTCGCGCATCAAGACCAGGCACAGGAGCCTCATGACCAGGGGCACGTGCATCGCGGTGGTGGCGGCGGACATGGCGATCGTCGACTCGGGCCTCGATCTCTCCGCCCTGGATCGATCGAGGATCGGCGTCGTCGTGGGGACCACGGGCACGGGCTACGTGCGCGAGGGAACCGGGCCCGATCCGAACCGGATTCTCAGGAACATGTCCAACTCCCCTGCGTCGTGGATCAGCCTGACGAGGAAGCTGGGCGGCCCGTCGTTCACGGTTTCCACGGCCTGCTCCTCGGGCGCGTACGCGCTGGCGGCCGGGTTCGCCCTCGTCGAGGGAGGCCTGTGCGACGCGGTGGTGGCGGGCGCGGCGGACTCCTCGCTGAACCGCGACGACGTCGAGGGGTTCGGTGCGCTCATGGCCCTGTCCGAGGACGCGGACGATCCGGCCGCGGCCTGCAGGCCGTTCGACAGGCGCCGGACCGGGTTCGTGATGGGAGAGGGTGGCGGATTCCTCCTGCTCGAGCGGATCGGGGATGCCAGGGCGCGAGGCGCGAGGATCCTCGCGGAGATGTCGCTGCCCGGCCTCACCTCGGAGAGCTACAACATCATGTCCCCGGAGCCGGGCGGCGGCGGCATGGCCTCGAGCATGCGGCTCGCGCTGGACCTGGCCGGCCTCTCCCCGGCCGACATCGACCACGTGAACGCCCACGGGACCTCCACGGCCCTGAACGACCTGTACGAGGCG
Organism: uncultured Myxococcales bacterium; assembly: GCA_964528945.1. Lineage (GTDB taxonomy): Bacteria > Myxococcota_A > Polyangia > DRWM01 > DRWM01 > CAZGVR01. Next base: position 1,406 of record CAZGVR010000165.1, on the reverse strand, counting down.
CAGGCGATCCTCTCGGTATTCGGGCCGAGGGCATCGGCCCTGCCGGTCTCGTCCACGAAGGCGGTGACCGGTCACTGCCTGGCCGGCGCGGCAGGAGTGGAGGCCGCGATCTGCGTGAAGGCGATCGTCGAGGGCACCATCCCCCCCACCGCCAACCTGGTCGATCCCGATCCGGAGATCGGCATCCACGTGGTGAGCGGAGGGCCGAGGCGGGCCGCGCTCGGGCACGTCATGTCCAACTCGTTCGCGTTCGGCGGACACAACGGCGTGTGCATCTTCTCGAGGGCCGGGTGATGCAGGGGGGAACGCCGGTCTTCGTCGCGGGAAGCGGATCGTTCCTCCCGGGGGATCCCATCCCCTTCGACCGCATCGACGAGGTGCTGGGACCGCTCACCGGTGCGCCCGAGAGGGTGCGCAGGTGGTACGAGACCACCGCGCCGCTCATGAAGGATCTGCTCGCGATCGAGCGGGTCCACTACGCGATCGATCCCGCGACCGGCGAGTTCACCGAGGACAACGTCACGATGTCCGTGAAGGCCGCCAGGCGGGCGCTGGAAGCGGCCGGCATGCAGCCCGGGGACGTCGATCTCCTGTGCTACGGCTCGGCCCACCAGGACCAGATGCCCACGGCATCGGTCCTCATCCAGGAGGCCCTCGGCATCGGGCGGTGCGAGGAGCTGTCGATCCACGCGAACTGCACGTCTGCCTACAAGGCCCTCCACCTGGCGCACGAACTGATCGACGGCGGTCGCACAAGGACCGCGCTCGTCGTCTCCTCGAGCATCTCCTCCTCTGAGCTGCGGTCCTCGTACATGAACCTGGCCATCGTGGACAGGGAGTCCCTGTTCCTGCGGTGGTTCCTCTGCGACGGCGCGGGCGCCGTGGTCCTCACGTCCGACCCCGGAAGATCGGCGGGGCTCCGGGTGGAGGCCACCTACGTCGAGTCCCTCGGCGGATCCAGGCCGTCGCTCATGTTCAACCGGAGGCCGGCGCTCTGGATGAACCCGAGGGAGGAGTGGGAGACCGGCGCTCACCACCTGAGGCAGAGGTTCAGGAACGCCCTCTCGTCGGGCGTGTTCGAGGACGAGGGAGGCGGATCCGTGTTCGCGGCAGGGCTCCGGAGGATGATGGAGCGCGAGGGCATCCCGGCAGGCAGGGTGAGGATCCTCCAGGTGAACATGCCGACCCGCCACATCGTGGATTCAATCCTGGACGAGTGCGAGCGGATGGGCATCGCGAGGGACGCGCTGTTCACGTCGCTGGATCGCATGGGGTACTGCGGCCCGCCAATGGCCCTGATATGCCTCGACGAGATCCTGCGGACGAGAAGGATCGACCCCGGCGACCTGGTCGTCAGCTTCGTTACCGAGGTCTCCAAGTTCATGCAGGCGGGCTACGCGCTCGGT
>CAZGVR010000164.1:3146-8320 GCA_964528945.1 uncultured Myxococcales bacterium | reverse complement strand
CGGCCTGCTGGCCGATTCGCTGCCGGACCGGTTCGGCAACGCCCTGATCGACGCGTGGCTGGCAACCCAGGGCAGGACGCCCGGCAGCTTCGATGCGGTCGAGCGCCTCTGCTACACCGGAACGCGCGGGATGGGGGCGCTGGAGTTCGCGCCGGCATCTGGACCCGGATCGCGACCTGGAAGGAAGCTCGCGGTCGACGCCCTGGTCGAGCTCGCGTCGGAGATCCTGCGCGTGCGCGGCAAGCTGAGGACCAGCTTCGCGAGCGACCGCAGGAAGAGCGCCATGAACGACATCCTGCGCGTCGGCACCTCCGCCGGCGGCGCACGGCCGAAGGCGGTCATCGCCTGGAACCCAGTGACGAACGAGGTCCGATCCGGCCAGGTCGAGGCGGGGTCCGGCTTCGGCTACTGGTTGCTGAAGTTCGACGGCGTCATGGGGAACGGCGATGCGGAGATCGAATTCTCCACCGGTCACGGCGCGGTCGAGTACGCCTATTCCCTGATGGCGAAGGCGGCGGGCGTGACCATGAGCGAATGCCGGCTGCTGGAAGAGAACGGACGCCGTCACTTCATGAGCCGGCGGTTCGACCGGCTCGATGGCGGCGAGAAGCTGCACATGCAGTCGCTCTGCGCCCTGGCCCATCTCGACTTCAACCAGGCCGGCGCGAGCTCGTACGAGCAGGCGCTGATGACCGTCCGTGGGCTCGGGCTGCCGATGGAGGCCGTGGAGGAGCAGTTCCGGAGGATGGCGTTCAACGTCATCGCGCGCAACCAGGACGACCACGTGAAGAACATCGCCTTCCTGATGGACAAGGCCGGCCGCTGGTCGCTCGCGCCCGCCTTCGACGTGACGTACAGCTACAGCCCGGCGGGCACGTGGACCGCCACGCATCAGATGACGATGAACGGGAAGCGCGACGGATTCACGCGGGCCGACTTCCGCGCCTGCGCCAGGAGCGCCTCGATGAAGCGCGGACGGGCCGAGGCCGTCATCGAGGAGGTGCGAACCGCCGTTGCGAGATGGCCGGAATACGCGGAGCTGGCGCAGGTGTCGAGCGACCGGCTCGATCGGATCCGGCGCAGCCACCGCCTTGACCTGCCGCGCTGAGGCGATGTCTTTTACTTCCCATAGCGCAGTATCAGGTGGAACGGCGTGGGCTCCTCGATCTGGACGTCCTCGAGGACCAGCGTCATGGTGGACACGATCCCGACCAGGCACTCCGTGAACGAGCCTGCCGGATCGCCGGTCGTGAGCGCCTCCGACACGTCCTCTGTGCCGCCGCCAGGAAGGAGCGTGAACGCTATGACAACGGTCCCGCTCTCGAACGAGGACTCCCATCCCTCGATCGTGGACTCGCAGCTCTTGAGATCGGAGTAGTGGTCGAAGGCGACCGCCGTCTCCACGGCCCCCCTCAACTCCTCGCTCGCGGCCGTGGTCTCCCCCTCGGGATCCTCCTCGACCTCCACGCTCTCGACCGTTATGGTGAGTGGGATGGACCTCACGGCCTCCTCGCCGCCCTCGATCCCGCCCTCGACCTTCACGGGCAGGTCGTAGGGCTCGGCAGCGTCCATGTTGGGGTTGCCGCACGCGGCCAAGGCCAGGCCGGCGGCCGCCACGGCCAGCACCGCGAGATCCCTGCTAGCCCGGCTCACGGCAGGAACGTCTCCGTCTTCTCGAGCTTCTGCGGCAGGTACTTCTCGATGACGTAGTTCAGGCCGTGCTTGGCGAGCGCCTGCTGCTCTGCGCGCACGCCCATCTTCACCAGCTTGTCTATTGCCTGCTGCCACCTCTTGTGGTGCTTGAAGAAGGGATCGTTCTTGAGCGCGTCTGCCGCGCGCTTCACGTCCACGTCCTTGAGCGGGTGGGTCGGAAGCTGGTAGTCCACTATGTCGTCCGGCGTGATGCCCAGGAACCTGGCCTGCGGCACGCAGAAGAACTCGTTCACGTGCGCCGCGTTGCCCGACCCCACCTTGAGGGTCCTGTAGATGTTCGCGATGCCGTAGGGGTCGCAGTCAACGAACACGTACACGGGCAGCTTCTTCTCGTCAGAGAGCCTGCGGATGAAGCGCCTGCACGCCCGAGTGGGCACGCCGCCCATGGAGACCAGGATGCACTTGCCGCTCCGCCAGTAGTCGTGCTTCACGAGCCGCTGGAACATGCCCGCGGTCTCGATCGCGAGGATGAACTTCGCGTCCGTCTCGAACCCGAGGTGCTCGACCGATATGGGGATCGAGTAGGCGCCCGACCCGAACTTGGTGCAGTCGATCCTCAGGTCCTTGCCGTTCTTCCTGTCGCGGTCGATGACCAGCAGCCGGCCCGCGATCTCGCCGCCCTTCTCCTCGGGTATGAAGCCGAGCTGCTCCCTGTTCACGCGGAAGTAGGCCTCCACGTCCTCCATGACCGCGTCCGACTCGGGCTGGTCGTCGAAGCGCGCCTCGTCCCAGTTCTTGGAGACGTAGTACGCCTCCCTCTTGGTCGCGATGTCGTCGGTCTCGACCAGCTCCTTGGAGAGGGCCATCATCTTGAGCGTCTGCGCGAACGTCTTGACCGTGTTCAGGGTAAGCGTGCGCTCGACCTCGCTCTTGCCCAGCTCGAAGTACCCGATCTTCTCGTCGTACCTCACGTTGTTGAGCGAACGCTGGGGGAACCTCAGGTACGGGTGCTTCCCGCGGTCGATGATGCCGAGGACCGCGCGGGCCGCGCCCTGGATCGTGCCCACGGAGAACGGGTCGCCCTTCCTGGGGCCGCGCCCTCCCTTGCCGGGTCCGCCGGATTCCTGCACGCGTGACATGTCCCGCCTCCCTCCCTAGACCCCGGGCTTCCTCTCGAGGAGGAGCCTGAGCTGCTCGTTGATCCTGTCCCGCTCCGCCTCGGTGAGGCCCAGCATGTCCTTGAGCGCGATGCCGATGTGCGGCAGGTACTTCTCGATGTAGCTCCTGCGCTTGAGCGCGTCGTTCTCGCGCCTCACTCCCCTGATGTGGGATCCCATCTTCCGGCCGCACGCCTGCAGCGCGAGCTTGATCTCGGAGATGATCTCCGGGTAGTGGGCGACCGCCTCCTTGCTCTCGCTCGTGAACGGGACCCAGGCCGACGCCATGTGCACGAGGATGGCCATGGGCCCTATGGGCAGGGACCCCCTGGGCTGCTGCAGCCCGTAGTTGCGCCACTGCGTGTCCTCGACCGCCTCGGTGATGGCGCACGCGCCCCTCTGGTAGAGGAGCGGGACCCTGTTCGCGAACCTCAGGATCTGCGCGGGCCCGTCGCCAGGCAGGTCGCCACCGAACGCGATGCCAGCCTCGATGACGAAGGGGTTTCCCCTGTACACGGTCGGGGTCCTGGTGCAGGAGAAGTAGAAGTCCGCGTTGAACCTGCGCTTGAGCCCCTCGATCACGAGATCCTCGCCGATCGGCACGACCGACGAGGACGGCGGGGCCATGATCCTCACCTCGCGGATGGCCTTGTAAACGGCCTCGACCTGATCCGGCGTCATGCGGCTGGTCCGGAGCGAGTCGGGCAGCCCGGCCTTCTCGCTTATCTCGGCCGCGACCTTGGGCGACACCCTCGAGAAGCTCGACTGCAGCGCGGCCTTCACGCTCTGCCCGCGCGCGGCCTGGAAGATGCGCAGCAGCATCCCGAGCTCCACGCCGTACGGGTGCGGCTTCATCTCCTGCGCCTCGGGCGGAAGCTCTCGCGTTGTCCGCTCGTACGTGACCGGATCGCCCTCGGGGCCGGCGAAGCGGACCGTCGCGTGCGGGTTCGCGACCACGGTCTGCTCTATGTACGTGTCCACGGACTGCGCGCCGCGCCTGTAGGTCGCCTCGAGGTCGATGGTGACCTCTGTCCCGTGATCCCAGCCCTCCTCCTCGCAGACGGTCTCCTCGAGGATCTCGGGGCTGTTCTTCTCCGTGTCGATCCTGAGCGAGTAGCAGTTCACGGGCAGCGACGCCCTGGTGCGCGATCTGATGCGGATCGGCGCGCCCGTGGTGAGCTGGCCGTACATGCCGGCCGCGCTGATGCCGATGCCCTGCTGCCCGCGCGCCTGCCTCAAGGTGTGGAACTTGGACCCGTACAGGAGCTTCGCGAAGATCTTGGGGATCTGGGCCTTCACTATGCCCGGCCCGTTGTCCTTCACGGTCACGCGGAACCGCTCGGTGCCGTTGTTGAGCGCCGATATCGTGACGGACACGTCCGGCAGGATGCCAGCGTCCTCGCACGCGTCGAGCGCGTTGTCCACGGCCTCCTTGGTCGTGGTGAGGAGCGCCTTGGCAGGGTTGTCGAAGCCCAGGAGGTGCCTGTTCTTGGTGAAGAACTCGGCCACCGAGATGTCGCGCTGCCGCGCGGCCATGCTCTCGGCCGTGGCGCGCCGCCTGGCCTTGCCGGACTGCCTGCGAGGCTTCCCGGGCCCGCCTCCGTCCCCGGAGCCGTCGATGTCGCCGGCGCCCGTCACGAGCGGGAGCACGGCCGGAACGGACGCCTCCCTCCTCGCCGGCCTCTCCGGCTCCTCGTCCGGCACCAGCTTGAGCTGCCCTGCCTCTTCCCTGTCGTTCCTGCGCTTCACCGCGACCGCCACCCTTGCCATCCCTTCCCCCGCCCCGCTCCGCCCGCCGCCCTTCGGCAGGACTACGGCGGACATTAGTATCGACGTCGATCCAGATCAAGAATCAGTGCGATCCCCTTGATCGCGTCTGGTATTGACGTAGAATGGGTCGGATCCAGCAGGTTCCGGCAATTTCGAAGGAGGCGTCCCATGGCTAGGAGATTCTTCACCGCGATCGGGCTAGTGGCGGTCTTCTGCTTTGCCACCCAGTCCGCGCTGGCCCAGGACAAGCTCAAGGGCGAGGGAAAGAAGGGCAAGGCCGCCAAGGTCGAGAAGGGCAAGAAGGGCACGGAGGCGACGCCCGCGGTCACAGAGGCCGCGCCTCCCGCGCTCGTCGATCCTGCGACCGTGACCGAGCCCAAGGACAAGGCCTCAGCCTTCTACAAGAGGGGAAAGGCGCGGTTCGACGAGGGCAAGTACGAGGAGGCGCTCGCCGACTTCCTCGAGGCGTACAACGCAATGCCCAACCCGGCCGTCTACATCTCGATCTCGAGCGCGTACGAGAAGCTGGGCAACCTGGCCGAGGCCGTCGCGTACCTCGAGAAGTACGTGACCGAGAAGCCCGACGCCGGGAAC
>CAZGVR010000164.1:0-3136 GCA_964528945.1 uncultured Myxococcales bacterium | reverse complement strand
AGTGGGCGGCTGGCGGGCCTCGGGGCGGGCCCGGGCAAGGCCACGAGCGTCACGGATGCCGCGGGCGCCACGATCACGCTGGACGGCGAGACCACGGATCTCGTCACGCCGGCCGAGGTGGAGCTCGCGGGCGGCGACCACGCGATCGCGCTCAGCATGGGCAGCTACATCATGGAGACCAAGGCGTTCACCGTGCCCGTGGGCGGGACAGTCACGGTCGAGGTCAAGCTCACGCCCGTGCAGTCCGTGACCAAGGTCGCGCTCCCGCCGCCCGACGAGCCCACGGACCTGAGCGCGATCCAGGAGAAGCCCGAGAAGAAGAAGTCCACGGTCGGTCCTGGAGTGTGGGCCATGACCGGAGTCGCGGGCGCGGGCCTCGTGTCCGCGACCGTGTTCGGGCTCCTGGCCCTCTCGGAGCAGGCGTCGTTCGACGACCAGCCGACCAAGGACAAGCAGGGCAAGGGACAGGGCTTCGCGCTGGCCTGCGACATCTCGTGGGGCGTTGCCGCTGCCGCTGCCGTCACGGGCACGATCCTGTACTTCGTGGACGTCAAGAAGTCCAAGAAGGCCCAGGCCGAGACCCAGGCCCTCGTCTCCCCGGTGCTCTCTCCCGACATGGCCGGAGCGGCCGTCACCGTCGTCTACTGAGTTTTTCCTTCCTTCCTCATCGGCGTGCGGGTGCTGGGGTAAATCCGTCACGAGACAATTCTTGTAAAAAGCAACATCCAGTGTTACCTTTGGAGAGAATAGTCACCTGAAGCAATAGACGTTTCTTGGTCAATGTAACTGGCAGCGTGACACTGACGGAGATTTGTAACAAATGCGGGCCCGTGGGTACATCGAATATCTGGCCTCGAACGGGCGCTACCACTTCAGCTCCGGTGAGGCCTTCCAGGCGATCGGCGGCAGCCAGGCTGCCGTGCGAGCCCAGCTTCGCCGCCTGAAGGAGCAGGGGCTCATCGCCGAACCCGCGCGGAGCTTTCACGTGATCGTGCCGCCCGAGTACCGGCGATTGGGGTGCCTGCCTGCGGAGCAATTCGTCGATCAACTCATGGAGGTCCGGGAGGAGCCCTACTACCTCGGGCTGCTGTCCGCGGCCGAGAGGCACGGAGCGGCACACCAGCGGCCGCAGGCGTGCCAGGTGATCCTGCGGAAGAACCGAGCAGCGCTCTCGTGCGGTGAGGTGCGGATCGAGTTCATCGCCCGTGGCGACCTGGAGAAGATGCCCGTCGTCACGGTCAACACGCCCCGTGGCTTCCTTCGCTACGCGACCAAGGAGGTGACGGCCCTCGAGCTCGTAGGCTACCCGAACCACGCAGGCGGGCTGAGCAACGTCGCGACGGTGGTGGGCGAGCTGGCCGAGAGCCTCGATGCGGGCAAACTGCTCGAGGTTGCGAGGCTGTCGCCCGTCAGTTGGTCGCAGCGGCTCGGCTATTTCCTCGATCTAGCCGGCCACGAGGACCTTGCCAACGCCATCGAGCCTTTCGTCCGGGAGCAGGCAAGGAGCTACGCGCCGCTGCGGCGCGCGGCAGCCATAGCGTCGGCGAAGCGCAGCGCGAAGTGGAAGCTCATCGTCAACGCCGAGGTGGAGCCAGACGCATGATCCCGAAAGCACACATCACCGCGTGGAGGGTACGGGCACCGTGGTCGCTCGATGTGCAGGTCGAGCAGGACCTCATCATCAGCCGGGCGATCGTCGATCTGTTCCGTGTTCCCGAGATCGCGGACGCCCTGGTCTTCCGCGGCGGAACCGCGCTCTACAAGCTCTACCTAGACCCGCCGGCAAGGTACTCCGAGGACATCGATCTGGTGCAGGCGCGCCCCGAGCCCATCGGTGAGATGCTCGACCGGGCGCGGGCGGTGCTCGATCCCTGGCTCGGAGTTCCACGCCGCCTCCTCAAGGAAGGTCGGGTCAACCTGGTGTATCGCTTCGACTCCGAGGACGCGCCGCCACTGAAGCTGCGGCTCAAGGTCGAGATCAACACCCGCGAGCACTTCACCGAGCTGGGTGTAGTGCGCGTTCCGTTCCATGTCGACAACCCCTGGTTCACGGGCGCCGCCGACGTTGCCACCTACGCGATCGACGAACTGCTCTGCACCAAGCTCCGTGCGCTCTACCAGCGAAAGAAGGGACGGGACCTCTTCGACCTCTGGCACGCGCTGGACCTCGACCGGCTCAACCCGGCGGTGCTCCTCGCGTGCTTCCAGCGGTACCTTTCGGAAGAGGGTCGCACGGTCACCCGCGCGCAGTTCGAGGAGAACCTCGCCGGCAAGCGAACCGATCCCGACTTCCGCGACGACGTCGGGCCGCTCCTTCGGCCTGGCTTCTCCTGGGACTTCGAGGCCGCGCTGGATGCCGTCCTCCAGAAGCTCGTGGCGTTGCTCGCCGGTGAGCCGTGGAAAGGCGCGGAGGACGCGTCAGCGGCGCCGTCGTCCCGCCGAACCTGACCCGGCTGCCCCCAAAGCCTGGCCTGTGACTCGGGATGTTCTGGGGCTTCTTGCCGGGGCCAGTTGACTCCAGCCTGCCGGGAATTAACTTGCCCGCGTGCCTGGTCCCTGGAGGGAATGTCATGAACGTCGACAAGCTCACGAACCGAACGCGCGAGGCGCTGCTCGCGGCGCGCGAGAGCGCCATGGGCTCGCGCCACACCGAGGTCATGCCCGAGCACCTTCTCCTCGAGCTGATGGGGCAGCAGGACGGCGTGCTGAGGCCTATCCTGGAGGCCGCAGGAGCGCGGGTCCAGGCGCTCGAGGCAGAGCTCGCGGCGCGGCTCGGCACCCTGCCGAGGCTCAGCGTCGGGAGCGGGACCGCCCAGGAGCCCGGGGTCTCCAGGGCCCTCCAGGACCTCCTGAAGGAGGCCGCGGTCGAGGCCGGCAAGATCGGTGACGAGTACGTGAGCGCCGAGCACGTGGTGCTCGCCTCGGTCCGGACGGACAGGCAGCTCCAGCCCGTCTACAAGCAGGCCGGCATCACGCACGACGGCGTGCTCGCGGCCCTGCAGGAGGTCCGCGGCAGCCACCGGATCACGGATCCCGAGCCCGAGGGCAAGTACAAGGTGCTCGAGAAGTACACGCGCGAGCTCACGAGGCTCGCGCGACAGGGCAAGCTGGATCCGGTCATCGGCCGCGACGAGGA
>CAZGVR010000163.1:0-8349 GCA_964528945.1 uncultured Myxococcales bacterium | reverse complement strand
GCTCTTGCTCGCCCTTGGCGGCCTCGGCGCCTTCCTGGGCGTATCCACGGTCAAGGCGCGGCGCGCGGCCCGGCAGCGGATAGGCGTGGTCGCGGTCGAGTCCAAGCCAGGGGACGCGGCAGTGTGGCTGGACGGCGCCAGGCAGGAGGGCATGACCCCGCTCGAGATCGGCGAGCTGCAGGTCGGGATCGAGTACGTCGTCAAGGTGACGAAGGAGGGGTACGAGCCCTTCGAGAAGAAGGTGACGATCACGCGGGACGAGCCGCGCGTGGAGGTCGATGCCGTGCTCCTCGCCATGGCCGCGATCGGGGACGGCGTGCTCAAGCTCTCGGTCAAGCCCGCGGACGCGGTCATCATCCTGGACGGCAAGAAGCTCGACGAGCGCGGGAACGTGACGCTCACGGGAGTGAAGCCCGGCGTTCCGCACACCCTGCTCGTCCAGGGCGAGGAGTGGGCGGACTGGACCGACACGGTCAGGCTCGCCGCCGGCGAGGTGAAGGAGCTCACGGTCAAGCTGAACCCCAAGCCCATAGCCGCGGACGAGTTCCTGCTCTCCGTGATCACGGATCCGCCGGGCGCGACCTTGACCGTGGACGGCAAGGCCGTGGAGGGCGTGACTCCGCTCAAGAAGAGGTTCCCCTGGAAGAAGAGCGTGGAGATCGTGGCCGAGCTCCCCAAGCACAAGAAGGAGAGCCAGACCCTGAGCCCCGAGGCTGGCAAGCCGCTCGAGATCACGATCGCGCTCGCGAAGAAGAAGTCCGACGGGGATGCGGGCGGCCAGGGCGGGGACCAGGGAACGTCCACGGGGAGCGGAGCTCGTTCTGGACGCCGAGCCCTGGGCCAACGTGAACATCCCGGGCGTTGGCAAGTTCGTGACGCCGTTCTCGACCGCGCTGCCGGCCGGGACCTACAAGATATCGCTCACGAACCCGGGCGGGCAATCCAAGTCGATCACGATCAAGATCGGCGCGGGCGAGACGATCCGCAAGAAGGTGACGCTCCAGTGAGGGCGTTCCGGGCGCGCGGCGAAGGCGCGTTCGTGCCCGGCGATCTGGCTTCGTGCGGCCACGGCGCGATATTCGAGGACGGGGTGCGCGTGTTCCACCCTGACCGCGTGTCCGTCGGCGCGAACGTCTACGTGGGGCACGGCACGACCCTCGAGGCGTACCACGAGAACGCGCTCGAGATCGGCGACGACACGTGGATCGGGGCAGGGTGCCACCTGCACGCTGCCGGCGGCCTGACCATCGGCAAGGGCGTTGGCATCGGCCCAGGCGTGAAGATCATCACGTCCAGCCACAGGGTCGGCCCCAGGGACCAGGTCATCCTCGACTCGCCCGTGGATCTGGCGGCCGTTACCATCGGCGACGGCGCGGACATCGGCGTGGGCGCGATCGTGCTCCCGGGCGTGACCGTGGGTCAGGGCGCCCAGGTGGGCGCGGGATCCGTGGTCACGGCCGACGTGCCTGCCTGGGCCGTGGTCGCCGGGAACCCGGCGAGGGTGCTGCGCAGCCGGTGAACGATCAGTACGGCTCGATGGTCTCCGAGAACCCGTAGCGTCCAAGGCAGATCTCGCGGCCGCCCGGGACCCAGGTCGAGACCATGCTGGACGAGTCGATCTCGACCTCTGCGAGCTGCACGTCCTCGAGCGTCCCGGCGAGCGTCGTGCCGATCGGGCCGATCGACGCGAGGTCCAGCCGTCCGCCTCGCGCGAGGTACGTGCGCTCGCACGTGGACGCGCCGCAGTCCTCGTACAGCAGCACGCACAGCCCGCAGATCTCGTAGCCCGCGCCGGTTAGCAGGTAGCCGCCCGGCACGACCGGGCCGCCCCGCGGATCGGCCTGGAACATCTGGATCGAAAGGTACGTCACTGGCCGGTCGTCCCAGGATCCGGACAGGGCCGCGTCGTGGCCCGTGAAGTACGCGAGATCGTCGCGGCCGGTCCTGGTCGCGACAGGCTCGAGAGAGGGCATCCAGGAGGTGCAGGCATCGTGCCGCGCGCAGCCCGCGAGCGCGAGCACGAGGGCCGGCGTGCTGCCGGTCGTGGATGCGCCTGCGGCCGCGACCGAGATCGAGCCCCAGGCAAGGGCCGCGACCGGGTCGGTGCCGAGCGGCACGAGCGCGCCCTGGGGCGCAGCGTCCGTGCCGAGCGTCGCGAGATTCCCGTCCACGGCCGCCATCAGGCGGTCCGCGGCAGATGCGAGGAGGAGCCTGCCGCCAGCGGCCACGTCGACCGGCGTGCCTGCGGCCCAGGCTGGATCGAGCGTGACCGCACGCGCGGCCGGGGAGCCGGATCCCGAGTCTATCCAGGCGACCGTGCGATGGGCCGCCGACACTGCCGGGGAAGTGGCGCCCGCACCAGACGGGATGGCAGCGTCGGCCGCGATGGTGGAGCCGTCGTGACCCACGGCCGCGAACCTCACAACGTCCGAGCCAGTGCGCGCGTCGATCCAGGCCGCGAGGATCGCGGCCCCGTCCGCGTCCACGACCGGCATGGAGGCCGCGCCTGTCGCGCTCGTCAAGCGTATCGGCGTTCCCCCGGCAGTGCCGTCCCCGGCCGCGAAGCCGAGCATGACCTCCGGGTCGCCCGAGACCGACTCGATCCACACCACGGCAGCGTGGGATCCGGCCCATGCAACGTCAGTGGACCCTGCCAGGCCGGTCGCGGGCTGCTGGTCGAGCGAGGCAACGGTTCCGGCCTCGTCCAGGATTGCCACGTTGCGGGTGCCGCCAGCATCGCTCGTGTTCCAGGCGAGCAGGATCGATGATCCAGTCCATGCCAGACCGGGCCTGCCCAGGACGTCCGCCGCGGGAACGGCCAGGGCAGTGTCCGGCAGTACCGTGCCGCCGATCGCGTCCACGAGCGCGAGGTGCACGGAGTCGGGCGGGCCTGACGCTGGCTCCACGACCCACGCGACGGCGAACGCCTCGCCCGTCCACGCGACGTCGGCCCGAGACGTCGAGGCGCCTTCCTCGGCCGACAGCAGCGTGGGCGCGGTCCAGGACGCGAGCGTGCCCTCGTCCACCATGCCGTCGCAGTCCTCGTCCGCGAAGTCGCACGTCTCCTCGGGCGGCTCACAGTCGGCCGGCTCAGGGGCCAGGCACTCGTCAGTGCACTCGCCCTCGCCCCTGGATCCGCACGTGGTCGTGCATTCGACCGAGCTGGTGGGCGGGTCGCAGTCCTCCCCTGGCTCGACAACGAAGTTCCCGCAGACGTGCCCTGCCTCGGTCGTGTCGTACTCGGCGCCGGTGTCGAGCGCCGTGTCTCCGGCCGAGTCAGGATCGGGATCCGGGTCCGGGTCCTGATCCGCGTCCTGGTCCGCTTGCGCGTCGTCGGCGGCGTCGACGTCGCCGGTTTCGTCCTGGTCGGTGGCCGCGTCATCGCTTCCCCTGCCGCTCCCGCAGGAGATCGCCATGGCCGCGAGGAAGGGAAGGAGCAGGTTTCGTCCGTACATGAGCACACGAAAGCACATCTTCACTCGGCTTGCCAGTCGTCGTACAGTCCAAGGCCATGCGCAGGGTGCTCATTCTCGACGGATCGATCTTCGCGGACATGTACGGCCCCGAAGGCCAGTGGAGGCGGCTCGCTGGCGACGTGCCTTGCGACGCGGTCCACCTGCCGTCGGGCGGAAAGGTGCCCGACCTGGGCCGCTACTCCCACCTGATCGTGACCGGATCCGAGGCGTCCATCGTGAAGCCCGAGCCCTGGTTCGAGGAGGAGGAGCGCGTGGTTCGCAGCGCCTTCGAGATGGGCATCCCAATGCTCGGCTCGTGCTTCGGCCACCAGATGCTGGCGCGCGTGATCTCGGGCGCAAGGCACACGCGGTCCTCGAAGACCCCGGAGATGGGGTGGATCGAGGTCGATGTCCTTGCCCGGGATCCGCTGCTCGACGGGCTCCCGAGCCCCATGCACGTGTTCGCGTCCCACTTCGACGAGGTCTGCGACCTGCCCGATCCATGGAAGGTCCTTGCCCGGAGCGCCGGGTGCGGCGTCCATGTCATGCGGTTCGGCGAGCAGCCGATCTGGGGCATACAGGCGCACCCCGAGATCTCGCCGGACGAGGGTCGCGTGCTGCTCGAGGGGTTCCTCTCGAGGTTCCCTGTGCACGAGCCGCTCATAGGGCCAGCGCTCCGCATGGAGCCGCGGGACCACATGGTGGCCGGAGAGATCGTCAGGCGGTTCCTGTCCTTCAGAGGCTAGAGCGCGTCGTCGATCGCGGAGAGGGCCGCCTCGGGATCGTAGGCAGTGAAGACGTCCATGACGTACCCGTCCCTGTCCAGGACGTAGGAGCTCATCACGGGCAGGTCCCCGGACGGCTGCCCGTACTGCGCGGAGACCGCGCCGTCCGTGTCCAGGAAGGTGAGGATGGGCACCCGGATCTTCTCGAGCACGTGCCTCACCGTGGGGTCCGGATCCCCGTCCGCGATAAGGAGGAATACTGAGTTCGCGGGCATGTCCGGCTGGACGTCGCTGCCCATGGCCGCGATCGCTGGCAGGCATGCCGGGCACCACGTTGAGAAGATCGCGAAGTGCACGACCTGGTCCGCGACCGCGTAGTCGTCCAGGTGGAACGTGCCGTCCGTGAACGCATCCGAAGCGTAGTCCCTCGATACGGTCGCGCCCGTGAAGTCGGGCGCCTGCTCGAGCGGGTCCACGACCCCGGTGACGGCCGCGATCGCGTTGAAGGGCAGGACGCCGTCGTCCGGGTCGTTGGACAGCAGGCTCACGACGGACTGCACGCCGGTCGCGCTCCCGTCGAAGGTGATGGTGAGAGTGGTCGCGCCGCCCGGCAGCACTGACGTGGACCCCAGCGCGCACGTCAAGGATGGCTCCGGGCAGTCCACCGAGGAGACCTCGAGGGTGCCCTGGCCCGCGTTCGCGATCTCGAACGTGGCCGCACCTGGCGCCGCCCCGAAGCGCGCTGTCTGGCCGCTCGCCTGTACGTCCGCGTCCAGGTCCGGGTCGTCCTCCACGAACCTGTACGCGTCCACGTGATCGAGCCCGGCCACGTAGAGGACGTCGCCATCGGCCGTGACGCCCAAGGCCAGGTGCCGGCCCATGGACTCGCCCGGGCCCCGATCCCTGCGGTGCATCCTGGCCGAGGCCACCACGTGCAGGATGCCGAGCGAGTTCACCTCAACCACGTGGACCCACCCGCCGCAGGACACTGCAGCGCGGCTGCCGTCGAGCGGCTCCACGTCCGTGCAGACCCCTGCGACCGGGTAGCTCGCGCGCTGCGCCGCGGTCCACTCCTCGTACACGGTGATCCCGCGCCCCCCGGACGCCGCCACCACCCAGTTGCCGAGCGCTGCCACGTCGAAGACCGTGCCGGGCGCGGTAGTGACCGAGTCGCCGGTCACGTAGCTCAGGGTCGTGCCAACGAGCCTGAGCAGCTTGACCCCGCCCGCGCCGTCCGCGACCCAGACCTTGCCGTCGGCCTGCGCCTCCATGCCCCACACGTCCACGAGGGGGTCCGTGACCGCGGCGATCTGCACGGGGCTCACCGGATCGGCCAGATCCATGACCTCGATCCCGTCCGCGTGGTGCGCGAGCCAGAGCCTGGTGCCGAGCACCTGTACCCCTTCAGTGAACTCGCGCGCTCGCACGTGCCGCCCGGCCTCGGCGAGCGTCCACGAGGAGCCGGATCCGGTCACGTCCAGGATCCAGAGCCCGTCGTAGCGCGTGGACGCGTACGCGTGGGATCCCGAGGCATCGACGTGGAAGAACCTGGGCACGTATGGCGCGCCTGCCGGAGCGCCGTCCAGGCTCGAGGTCTCGGAGGCGTCGACCAGGAATCGTGCCGATGGCGCCGACACTGTGCCCGACTCGATCGCGGCCCGGTCCACGACCGCGAGCCCGCTCCCGCTCGCGACGAGCAGCGTGTCCGCGTCCAGGATCGCGGTCCCGAGGAGATCGTCCGTGTCCTCTGCCTGCCTGTCGTAGCGGCCCAGGTACTCGAGGACCCATGCGGGAGGCGGCGGTGGCACGTCCTCCTCGACCGCGTCGCCGGCCTCGTCGCCTGGCACGTCCGACGCGTCGCCCTCGTCCGTCGAGTCGGCCGTCTCCGCGAGATCGGACCCGTCGCCGTCGCCGTCCGCAGTGGCGTCCGCGTCCTCGCCGCTGTGCGTCTTTCCGCCGCAGCCCCATGCGATTGCCGCCGAGACCGCCAGGATCGCTACCGTGCAGTGGGTCGTTCTCATGGGAGGTTCTCCCTTCGCAGTGGGACTTTATCACAGGTCACGGCCCTCGCCGCGCACCGAAAAGGCGAGCTTCTTGCCCGTGTCGTCGTTGCCGAATAGAATCAGCCTTGCTGAAGGAGCAGTCGCTTGACTCTCGATGGGCTGAAGGGAAGAAGGCACGAGATCCTGGAGGTCGCGGCCAGACATGGGGCGCGTAACGTCCGGGTGTTCGGGTCGATCGCACACGGCGAGGCTACCTCCGGAAGCGATCTCGATCTGATCGTGGACATGGAGCCGGGACGGACGCTGCTGGATCTGGTGGGTCTCTGGCAGGATCTCCAGGAACTCCTCGGCGCCGGTGTGGACGTGGTCACCGAAGGAGGGATCAGTCCATACCTCCGCGAGCGGATCCTCGGTGAGGCGATACCGCTTTGAAGGAGGACAGGTTCTACCTCCTGCACGTCCGCGACGCGGTCCAGCGCATCATGGAGTACACCGCCGCAGGGCGCGAGGCTTTCCTCGCGGACAAGATGATCCAGGA
This sequence comes from uncultured Myxococcales bacterium, assembly GCA_964528945.1. Taxonomy (GTDB): domain Bacteria; phylum Myxococcota_A; class Polyangia; order DRWM01; family DRWM01; genus CAZGVR01. Next base: position 1,628 of record CAZGVR010000163.1, on the reverse strand, counting down.
TGCGGTGGTTAGGAACCTCGAGATCATCGGTGAAGCCGTGAAGAACATCTCCACCGAGCTCAGGGAATCGCACCCCGGCGTTCCGTGGAAGCGTATCGCCGGAATGCGCGACAAGATGATCCACGAGTACTTCGGAGTGGACCTGCACCTGGTCTACGAGGTCGTGCAAGGCGCAATCCCGGATCTGGGAAAGACGGTGGAATCCATCCTCCGGGATCTAGACTAGGACACGCCAGGAGATCCGAGTGGGCTATCGAGGGGGTGGTGGAACGGACCGCCGTGGATCGGCCGGCGTCGCGACCGCGCCGATCGAGACGAGAACGAGCGCGGTGGCTCCGTACGCCGACGCGAGGACCAGCGGCACGGGCGATCCCGCGTCCCACGGCAGGTACACCTCTCCCGTGGGCCTAACCGAGTGGATGATCCCGAACAAGGTGAGCACTGCCGCGGCCGCGAGGTAGAGGGCCGCCCGCGTGGGCCTTCGGTCCGCGACCAGCGCCGCTGTCGCGCCCCACAGCATGGAGGTGACTATGAAGCCGTTGCCCAGCACGCGGACTGTCGCGTGCGTTCCAGCGAGCCGCTCGGGCACCTTCACCAGGGCGGCCAGGTCGGCCGACTTCGCCCCGACGGCGGACGCGATCCCGGCGATCGCGCCCGCGAACTGGTCCATGTAGATGAGCACGAGGTACGCGATCACGGGCAGGAAGGAGAGCGTGACGGCGGCCGCGTGCCGCTCCGGGCACGACCTGTAGGCCTGGGACACGATCTCCAGGCCCACGAACACGAGCACGGGAACGACCGCTGCGGCCGGCAGCAGGTCCACGAGGAACGAGACCATGCCCAGCATGCCGCCCAGGCCCACCACGATCGCCGTGAGGAACGTGTAGCCGGTGCGGGCGCCCATTGCCTTGTACGCCGGGTGGCCGATGTACGGCGTGGTCTGGGCAACGCCGCCGAACAGGCCGGCCACGATCGTGGCAGCGGCCTCGGTGAGGAGCACGTCGCGCGTCTCGTACTCGTCCCCTGCGATCCTGGCGCTCCGGGTCACGTTTATGCCGCCCACGATGGTCAGGAGCCCGAACGGGATGGACACGGGCAGGTACGCGAGCGCGCCCGGCAGGCCCGCGATCCACGCGGACGTGGGCAGGGCGGGCGTGAGCGCGAGGTGGAAGCCCGGCGGCCTCACCTCTGGCCCTGGCAGCCCGGCCGCGCCAGCAACGTAGTAGATGACAGTGCCGGCCGCGATGGCCGCGAACGCGCCAGGGATGCGCCAGGGCAGGTCGATGCGAGCGACAAGGGTGGCGAGGACTATGCCCAGGCTCACCATGCCCGCGAGCGGCGTGCCGTAGATCTCCACCATGGGGATGAACCCGAGGAGCGCGATGCCCACCCCGGCTATGGATCCCAGGAGGGCCGCGTCCGGGAAGAGCGCGCGGATGCGCTCGCCCAGGAAGCTCAGGATCGTCTTAACGACCCCCATGACGACCAGCGTGGCCGCCCCGACCTGCCACGCGGTCTCCGCGCTCCCGCTCGCCGCGTACACGGGCCCGATGACCGCGACAGCCATGCCGATGGTGGAGGGAGTGTCCAGGCCCAGCGGCATTGCCGTGACGTCGGTCCTGCCCGAC
>CAZGVR010000162.1:0-8376 GCA_964528945.1 uncultured Myxococcales bacterium | reverse complement strand
GGCGCACGCCTTCGAGCCGCCGCAGCAGGTGGCCGTCCCGGAACGCCGGCACCCACACCGCGTGGTACGACAGCGGCCACTCGCGCCACTGGTGCTGGCCGCCGACGGCCCCTATGCGCTTCGCGAGCATGTGCAGGCCGCCGGGCAGCACGGTCGCGAAGTCCACCTGCCACTCCACGGTCGGCTCGCCCGCGCCGCTGCTGTCCGCGTAGACCCACACGTCCGCCGGGTACGTGATGTTAACGTTCGCGACCACGACCGCGAACTGCGCCTGGGCTGCGTGGTCCGCGGAGCTGTCCGCGTTGTCGAGGTCCACGGCCCAGTACTCGCACCCGATGTTCGACGCCTCGGCAGCGGCCTGCTCGCACTCGTTGATGCAGGTCCCGGATATGGAGTCGCACCACGTGCCGGGCTCGAGCGAGCAGTCCTCCACGAAGGTGCCGCCGAAGCCCGTGTCGTCGCACTCCATGGAATCCTGCCCCTCGCAGTAGTTGTGTCCGGGCAGGCAGTCCACGCAGCCGAGATCGTCGTCGCAGAGCTGGCTCGTGGACGTGCAGTCCGTGGTCGAGGTCCACTCGCCGGCCACGCACTCCTGGAAGGTGAGCACGTAGCAGCGCGTGTCCCCGTTCGTGCAGGGCGCGCCGTCGACGCCGTCCCAGCCGTCCCAGGAATCGCCCGCCGTGTCGATGAACGCGTCGGTCTGGTGGCCTTCCCTGGCGCCGCACGCGGTCGTGGCCGGGGCGGTCGCGATCACTGTCAGCGCAAGCAAGCGGCAACTGATCTTCATGGCGGCCTCCGTTTCAAGTTCGCTGGACTGTCTAGGATACAACCCGGATGTCGGGTGGACAAGGCCGCAGAACAGGCCGCAGAACAGGCCGCAGAACGGGGATGCAGAACGGGGATGCAGAACGGGGGTACAGAACGGGGGGCCGCAGGATGGGGGATCTCCCTCGTCGCCAAGGAACGCCCTCGCTCGCTGTCACTGATGCACCAGTTCCGGACATGAAGTAGGGTACGGAGTCGCCCATGCAACGCCATCGCGAGCACATGGCCGCTGTCGCGCTCCTGGCCGTGGCGTGCGGCCAGGCCAGGCCGGGCGTCCAGACGCTGCCACCCGCTCCCGATGCGGCAGCGGACCCTTCCGGGGCCGGGGTGGGTCCGGTCGAGGCGCAGGTGGAAGCCTGCTCGTTCGCTCCGATCGAGCCCGCCCCCGGGCCGGAGTGCGCGGCCGGGCCGATCGAGGACCTCGCGACGGAAGCCGGGCTGGAGCCATGGGCCGGGAAGGTGGTGGCCGGCCAGGTGAAGGCGCTCGGGAGCGGCGACCCGGCCGCGAGGAAGACCGCGGCAAGGGTCCTTCGGAGCGCCGGCCCGGCTGCCGCGGACACGGCGGAGCCGGCCCTCTCGAAGGCCCTCGGGGACGAGGATGCCGGCGTTCGGGCGCGGGCCGCAGCGGCCCTGTGGGAGATGGGCAGGCAGAGGAGCCTGGTGCTGCCCGTGGCCGCGGAGGTCGCGACTGGTGGCGATCCGGAGGACGCCATGGCAGCGATCGACGTATTCGGCATGGCAGGCCCGCTCGCGTGCGGCCAGGTCGGCCTCCTGGTGTCGCTCCTCGACGACGAGCCCGAGGCGCTGCGGGCGCGGGCGGCAGCCGCGCTCGCCTCGATGGGCCCTTCTGCCTGGGAGGCGATCCCGGCGCTCGTCAGGATGCTGGAGGATCCAGTGCCATGGGTGGCCGGCCAGGCCTCGGCCTCGCTGGGGGAGATCGGGGGCCTGGCCGCCCCGGCGCTCGTGGGAGTGCTGGCCGCGGGGAGCGCGAACGCGCGGAGGGGAGCGCTGGCGGCGCTCGCCGGCATGGACCGGATCCCGGTCGCGGCCCTGCCGGCGCTCGAGTGCGCTGCAGGGGACGCCGAGCCCGTGGCGAGGAGGATCGCCATCCTCTCGATCGGAAGGATGGTGACCGAGGACGACGCGGACATGATCCCGCTGCTCGTGGAGGCGCTCGGCGGAGAGGATGCGGGCGTGAGCGGGGCAGCCCGGGAAGCGATCCTCGCGATCGGCCCTTCCACGGTTCCGGCCCTGGTCGAAATGGTGGCTCGCGGGTCCGAAGGCGAGGCACGGGCAGCAACGTGGACGCTGGTCGCCATGGAGGCGGGTGCCATGTCCGCGATCCCCGACATGATCGAGATCGCGTCGGGCGGCTTCGAGCAGCACCAGCGCGAGGCCGCGGTCCTGGTGCTGCAGGAGCTGGGGCCGGGGAGCGATCCGGGATCGATCGAGGACATAGTGGCCGCGCTGGCGGCAGCCGCGGGCGACCAGGGCTGGGACGGTCGCTGGCGGGCGGCGGTGGCGCTGGGCCGCTTCGGCGAGGATGCGGTGCCGTCCCTGGTCACGCTGCTCGGCGACGGGGACGCGACCGTCCGCAGGTTCTCGGCAGAGGCGCTCGGAGCGATGGGCGAGGAGGCGGCGCAGGCGGTGCCGGCGCTGGTCGAGCTGCTGGCCGCACCGGACTGGCAGTCGCGGGACGGGGCGGCCGTGGCGCTCGGCGGCATAGGGCCGGCGGCCGCGGAAGCGGCCCCGCTGCTCGTCGAGGGGCTGGGCAAGGAGCCGGACGCGCTCGCCTGGAGCGAGGCTCGCGCCCTCGGCGGGATCCGTGCGCCGGGCAGCATCGACGCGATCCTCGAGGGCTTCGAGTCGGCGGAACCTGGCCACGGGGAGTTCTACCCGGCGGCGCTGGGGTTCATGGGGCCGGACGCGGCGCCAGCCGTGGACGCGCTCGCGCTCATGCTCGAGGACGCGTCGCCCGAGGTGAGGAGCAGGGCGGCATGGGCGCTCGGGGAGATCGGGCCGGCCGCCTCGGGCGGCGCGGGCGCGCTCGCCGCGGCCGTGAAGGACGACTACATGGGCTGGAACATGGAGGCGATCGTGGCGCTCGGCAGGATCGGACCGGCCGCGAAGAAGGCGCTGCCCGCGCTGATCGAGTCCATGGGGCAGGTAGGCTGGTCCGAGGTCCGCGTCGAGTCCATGAGGGCCACCGTGTCCATGGGCGTCGAGCCGGGCAAGGTGCTGCCGGCGCTCTTGGACGCTCTTCACGACGTGAACCCGGATGTGAAGGTGGCGGCCTGCATCGCGATAGCGAGCCATGGGAAGGCCGCGAAGAAGGCAGTGCCGGACCGGGCGGAGGCCCTCGACGATCCCGACCTCGCGTCGAGCGGCGCATGGGCACCAATCGAGGCGCTCGGCGCCATCGGCCCGGCGGCCAAGAAGGCCGCGCCCGGCGTCATCGAGCACCTGTACTACCTTTCCACGAGGGAGGTGGCGGAAGAGGCGCTCTAGCGGATGGGCCCGGCCGCGGTCCCTGCCATGATCGAGGCCCTGGGCGGGGATCCCTGGGAGACGGACGAGGCGCTCGCCCTGGTGCTGGGGAGGATCCTCCGGTCGGAGGCCGGCGCGGTGCCGTAGAATGACGATGACAATGACAATGACAATGACAATGACACGGAACAAGCACGCACATATACCGTGCTCACGGGAAACGACACGGGCATCACCCTCTCCGCGGACGCGACGCTGGTCAGGAAGGGACCCCTTCGCCCACCCGATCCGCGGATAGTGGAAGGGCGGGGCCGGGCCGCGCTAGATTCGTGGCGTTGGTGGCGTTGAGTGAGTCGAGCGGGAGGGACCGATGAACATGGCACGGGTGACGGCGCTCCTCGTAGCTGCCGGACTTGCAGGGTGCGGCGTGGGCAAGGGCACGATCGAGGGCCGCGTGGATTACATGGACTCGACCTGGGACATGGGAGCCAGGCCCACGGCCGTGGTGCCATCGATCGTGGTGAGGCTAATCCCGGGCGACGAGGGTGACGCGCGGAGGATCCTGGACGCGTGGGTGGCGTCGAGGGCCGGCGACCCGGAGAGCGGGATCGAGCCGTCATACGAGGGCCTGGTCGAGCGGATCATGTCCGTGGACGTGCCAGAGGGCAAGGTCGTGGAGAGCGTGGAGGTGGACGAGGGAGGGAAGTTCGCGTTCGCGAAAGTGAAGGCAGGGAAGTACCTCGTGTTCGCGGACTACGAGTCCGACATCGGCTACTTCGCATGGCTGGTCCCGGTGGTGCTCAAGGGCATGGGGAGCAGGCTGGTCGAGCTGAACTGGGACAACAAGGTCGCGCTCGAGGTGGCGAAGCCCGTGCCTTCGGCGAGGGTGATGCCTCCCGGCCTCGAGGATGTGCAGAAGGCGACCGCGGCCGAGCCGCCCATCCCGGACACGGTGGTGAATGTCGCGCCCGGGACGCCCGTACCCGGAAGTCCCGCGCCCGGCAATCCTTGACACGGGGAGCGCTGGCCCATATATACTGCGGTCGTTTTCAGTTCTAGGCCCCATCGTCTAGCGGTTAGGACGCCGGCCTCTCAAGCCGGTAATACGGGTTCGAATCCCGTTGGGGTCGCTGATAATCCCTCACAGTTCTGCGGTGATAGAAACCACGGCGTCCCGTGGTGCCACACTGGTGCCACGATTTTTCGATTCCCTTATCCAGAAGCAGAAGGATGAGCTGTGGCGGCGGTTGCCCATATTTCCACCTCGATGAGTATAGACCCGATTCTCGCGATCGGCTCGCAGTGGATAAACACAGCGAGGACAAGACCGCTGGGTGAACGCCCTCTAATGAAGGAACGCGAGGCACGTCGTCTTCGCCGTCACGCCTTGAGCCGCTGACTTCGCGTTCCTGATGATCTTCTCGATGCAGGCCGTTCACCCAGACGTCTTGAAGGGCGAATCCTCGACGGTGACCTTCACCGAGGCCACCTTGCCGTCGATGAGTGATAGGGCCACCAGCAGTTGGGATCCAGGGACTCCGGCTGAGTCAAGGCACTGTTTGAAGTGCTTCTTGTACTTGTAGACGACGCCGCAGGGATCGGGAGCAGCCGAAGAACCGTCATCCAGGGCAGTTTTAGTCGCCGCCGAGCCGGGACCGGAGATGGCGGGCTTCGAGGGAACGGTGGACGAGGAGGACGGGGTCGCGACGCCGGATGAAGCGGATGCGGGCTTGGACTTGCCGGCAAAGCTCTTCTTGGCTGAGGTGGCTGGCTTCGTAGACTTCACGGGAGACACTTTCGGGGAGTGCAGCTTCCCGCCGCTGTGGCGAGACTGCTCTAAATCCTCGGAGGAGATGGTGGTCGTATCAGCCGCTTCGGGCATTCGAGGAGGTTCGATCACGAGTGGGCCGGGGCGGGTCGCGGGCCTAATCTCTATCGCGCCCTTCTCGACGGGCTGCCCGCTCGCGCTGCCGCCGGCGGCGAGGATGGCGGCCAGCACACCTGCGACCAGCACGAAGACGAGTGCGACGAGCGCCACGGGCCAGAGCAGCCTGCGGCGGCTGCCGCCGGTCCTCTCTGGCCATGTGTCCACGACCGAGAACCTGGTTCCGCGGTCATGGAGATCGGGATCGTCGGGCGGCGGAAGCTCCAGTGCCGGAGGTACCTGCCAGGGCCGCTGGACCCCCCTGCAGGGAAGATCGGTGACTGGCGACCGGTCCTTCCACCCGGAGCGCGGCAAGAGGGGGTCGAGCGGGGCCGATGACCCTACGGACCTGGGCCGATCGGGGCATGCGAGCTGGGGAGGTTTCAGGGTCGCCCTCGGGGCGATCCTCGTTGCGGAACGCTCGATGTAGTCGAGGGCGGCCTCTCCGGCGCCGGCCATCCCGGCCGCTGACCGATTCCGACCGGAAGGGTTGCGGGACATGGCCTTCCTACAGATGGCGATCAAGACCTCGGGAACCTCCTCCTCGGGGAGCGGCTCGGGGAAGGGAGCACGGAGCACCTGCTCCACCGTCTCAGCCTCGCTCGGACCGGGGAAGGGGAGGCGCTGCGTCAACATCTCGTAGAGGGTCACGCCGGCCGAGTACAGGTCGGCTCTGGCATCGATGTCGGCGGAGCCCATGAGCTGCTCGACCGGCATGTACGGGAGAGAGCCCATGAGGGTCCCGGGCTGGGTCTCCGCATTCCCGCGCCTTCCTTTCACGGTCACCTTCGCGATTCCCAGGTTCATGAGCTTGCAGACTGTCCCCATTCCAGCGACCTCGGTCAGCCGGACGTTGGCCGGCTTGACGTCCCGGTGGATGAGGCCGTTAGCGTGGAGTGCACCGAGGCCGGCCAGGATCTGGTTCACGTACCTGAGGGCCTCGACGACCCGAATGCGCACCCTGGCGATGAGACTGTCGAGCCCCTCCACCCTTACGAACTCCATCACGTAGAACGGGACGGGGTATCGCCCAACATCGTAGACGCCGACCAAGTTGGGGTGGGCGATCCCAGCCATGATCCGCGGCTCCCTCTCGAACCGCGACACGAGCTGGTCGTTGTCAATGTGCTCGGTCAGGAGGGACTTGATCGCGACCTCCCTGTCGAGGGCGAGATCCCTCGCACGCTGGACACGGGCGTGGCCGCCAATGCCGAGGTCCGGGCCGATGAGATATCTGCCGTCCTGTCCGATGCTGTCACCTACCTCCATCCGTCTATCCCTCCCCGGTGTCAGGGCCGAACCCGTCGTCCACGATCCCGTCGCAGTCGTCGTCATGTCCGTTCGGGCTCTCCGTGGTGGCAATGCACACGCCGGACCAGGTGCAGTCGCTGCCGCAAGTACGCCAGCCGCAGCTGCAGGGGACCATCGTGTTCATGGTACAGTCTAATCCCTCGTCGGTCTCCCCGTCGAGGTCGTTGTCCCGCCCGTCGCAGAGCTCCTGCGCCGCGTCAACCACGACCTCGCTGATCACTGTTGACGAGAGAGGACTTCGGAGCATAGGGACGTCGTCAGTGCGCACGGAGCCGTCCTCGATGACGTCGAATTCGCGCGCACCCTGGTCGGTCGCGGTGAGGGTGATCATTATGCTCTTGTCATCGGTGACTGTGGTATACTGCGTGATGTCCACAGTAAAGGTCTCGGCGTCGAGCCACTGAAGACCATGGTCGGCTTCCTGATCGGCGATTCTGATCTTGATTGTCAGAGAAGCAGAGTCCTGGTCGTCGAAGGCCGTGAAATGGCACGTGGCGATGGTGGAGTCTGCGGGCGTCGTGATAAGCGTCGGACTGCACGTCATGCTGACGTCGGGCTTGTCGTTCGCGAAGATGAGCGTGGCCGGCGCGATGATCCCGGGAAAGCCCGGGAAGGGCGCATCGATGCGTATAAGCGTGCTGTCAGGATCGAGTATCCCTGCGAGAGAATCGAGCGTAGTATCGTTGGCTCGCCGGATGGCCCCGAGCGGCCCGGCGCAGCCGGGTTCACACAGAGTCTCGGGCATGTCGAAGCCCAGGGTGAAAGCCGCATGGCAGATCGGACCAGTGAGAAGTTGGTACTCGGTATAATCGCCGTGCAGGACCTCGGCAGGGAGGATTACGGTCTCCGAGTGCTCCTCGTCGAGGATGACGTCGATGTAATCGAGCGCTAGGCTGCCCGCAACAATCGAGGCCACGGGGATCATGCCATCGTGAATCTCAGTGACGCCAAGGCCCACGCGGTAGTCGGGGGTCTCGACGGCGGTTAGAAGATCGTCACCGAGGAGATTGAAGTTGATCGTAGGTTCCGAGGTATCGATGGCGGGTCTGGTCGGTCCGCATCCGTCGACCTCACCGAGAATGAGGCAGGCGCGGCCTGCGTCGATCAAATCGGTCTCGACGCAGATCCCGATCTCCGGAACGAACTCCTCTTCATCGACCACTTCATCGGGCCCGCCATCGACCATGGTGGTCCCTGTTGACTCCCTTCCGTCCATGGGGGTCCAGGCTCCGGTGCAACCAGTACTCCAAGATATGCTGACCGCGATCAGGATTAATGAGAGGAGGTCCATCCCAAGCCCCATTTTTTCAAGTACATGTCGCATCTTCTCCTGCAGACTGAGCTTGCGCTTGCGCACCGTTTCGTATGATTGGCCGAGTACACGAGAGGCCTCCCGAAGGGACAGTTCCTGCCTCCAGCAAACATCGAAAAGAGGCAGGCTCTCTTGAGGCAGCGCACACAATACCAGGGAGCTTCGCTCGTGTGCGGCCGCTTCCTGCTCGGGAGACAACCTGTCGGCGATTGACCATCCGGTGGTCGACAGCAGGACGCCTTGACTCAGCGCTACGTTGTCAAAGCCCCTCTGCTCACGGAAAGGCACCAGCTTCCTGCTTCGCATGTAGGCCATGTTGCCCTCCTATACCTTTCTCATACCAAAGCTATAGAAATGTCAACGCTGACCATTCACATACCAGTTATTAGGTAATTGCTGACGTTCCAATACGCAGATGATTAGACTATCGGCAGGTGATTGTACGCGATCAATTGGGATGTAACCCCGCGATTTTCTTGCTATCAATCAATTTTCCCCTACAGCATGACGATTGATT
>CAZGVR010000161.1:0-8380 GCA_964528945.1 uncultured Myxococcales bacterium | reverse complement strand
CGGCGCGACCGAGGACGAGGCGGCCGGCCTGGCCAAGGCGGTCACGTACGCGGCAGAGGTGCTCAAGTACGAGCCCTCGAACAAGCGGATGAAGGATCTGAAGGAGAAGGCGACCTTCGAGATGGACCAGGCGCCCTCGTTCGAGGAGGGGCTCAAGGCCTACAAGCTCGGGGAGTGGGAGCACGCCTACAGGACCTTCTCCAAGATCCAGCCGACCAGCGCATACAGGTCCAAGCCGGAAGTCGTCGATGCAGCCGTGAAGTTCATCGACCAGCTGATGAGCGAGATGTACGCCGCCCAGACGGCGAAGGACGTGGACAAGGTCGAGGAGATGTCCCTTACCATCGAGTCCCTGGAAGAGGCCTCCGACTACCAGAAGCAGGAGGCGAAGCGGGTCCTCAAGGAGGTCCGCAAGGAGACCTCCGTCAAGAAGCCCAGCGGGGTCCAGGGAACCGAGCCGGCGTGCGGGAAGGGCGCGCCGCCGCCGCTGCCCGTGCCGATCAAGAAGGGGACGACGGCGATCGTCCCCGAGGTGGAGCAGGGATCCGTGGACGACGCCCTGGCAGAGGCCAAGAAGGCCATCATCGCCAACGATCAGAAGAAGTGCATATCGGTACTCCAGAAGGCGAAGACGACGCCGAACGTCCTCGATCTCCTCGCGACCTGCTACAAGGGCGCGAAGGAGATGGATCGCTACTACGCCACCCTCAAGCGGTACATCAGCAAGTACCCCACAGGACCGAACGCGGAGAAGTACAAGAACATCCTCGAGGATGCAGGCCAGCTCTAGCCGCACCCGGATCACCGAGACGACCGCGGCCCTCTTCGCGTGTCTCTGCGGGGTCTACGTCATCCTGCTGTCACCGTCCGTGGGCTGGCGTGACGCCGGTGAGCTGACCGCTTCTTCGTTCCACCTGGGGATCGCGCACCCGACCGGCTTCCCGGTCGTCCTCGTGCTCGGAAAGGCTTTCGCCCTCCTCGTCCCGGTGGGCAACGTGGCGATGAGGATCGGCCTGGCGAGCGCCGTCCTCATGGCGGCGGCCGTCACGATCATGTCGCGCCTTGCTCACGACGTCGTGGCCGGCTCGGGAACCGGGACTGGCAGGCTGGCCCCTCTCGCGGCCGGAGCCGCGGTCGCCCTCGGCGGACTACTGGTGCCGGCGCTCGGCGCGTTCGCGGCGAACGCAGAGGTGTACGCCTTCGCTGCCGCATGCGCCGCCGGCTCCGCGTTCCTGGTCGTGTCCTCGGCACGCTCTGGTGATCCGAGGCCTGGCGTGCTGGCGGCGCTGCTCGCGGGGGTGTCGGCAGGCTGCCACGTCGCTGCCGGCCTGGCGTCGGGGATCGCAGTCGCCGCTTTCCTGATCCGGTCCCCGGGGAGAGGTCCGAGGCTCCTCGCCCTCACCGCCGCGGCGGCCCTGGCCGGTGCCGCCGCAATCCTGTACCTGCCGGCGCGCTCGTGGGCATCGCCGCCGGTGATGTGGGACGACCTTGGAAGTGCATCAGCCCTCTGGCGTCATGTGTCGGCGGGCCGCATCAGGGAGGCCTTCGCCTCCCGCACGACGGGCGCATCACTGCCCGGGGACTGCCTCTCCATGATCCGCTTCCTCGCGGCGCACGCCGGCCCGCTGCCTTTCGCGCTGGCGCCGGCAGGCGTGATCCTGGCTGCGCGCAGGTCCATGGTCGCCGCGCTGTTGCTGGGCCTCATGGCCGTCGCGGACGTCCTGTACTCGGTTCTCCTGAACCCCATGGCCATAGCCGAAGGCCAGGACGGCACAATCGCGCTCCTGGCCTGCCTGGGTCTCGCAGGGATCGCGATCGGCGAGGCCACTGTGCAATCGTCGCGAGTCCGCGGGTGGGCCGGGCCGGTCCTGGCCGGGGCCGCGATCGCCACCCTGGCCCTGTCTGCCCCGAGGGCCCCGAGCCCCACGGGCAGGGACGACCTGCCCTCGGCCTGGGCAGGCGCCGTGCTCCGGGCGCTTCCGCCAGGAGCGCTCATGATGTGCACCTCGGACGACCTCTGCGGGATCGTGCTGTACCTCCAGCGGGTCGAGGGCGAGAGACCGGACGCCGGGATCCTGCCCAGGCAGCACCTGTGGCACGAGATCACGATCCGGCAGGCGCTGGGCCGCAGCCACCCCGGTCTCGAGCAGGGCCTCCTGGGCGCTCCCGTCTCCGTGGCCGCCCGGCTTGCGTGGCTGGCCCGGAACGCCACCGGCACTGGGCTCTTCTGGGAGATGGGCGACACGGCCGACATCGCTGCCGCCTTCGGCCAGGGACCTCCACCCCTCGACCTGGGGCCGGGCTCGTCGCCGCCCGTCGCCCGCGTGGACGGCACGGATGCCCTGTCTGTGGAGGACGTGGGCGCCTGCGTCGATCGTCTCCGGGGATGGCTCGAGCTCACGGGCCACGACCCGGGGGCAACTACTTGCGAGGACCTCGGCACTGCGGGCTGCAGGGCCCTGGCAAGGGACTTCCTGGGGCTGGGACTGCTGCTGTACGCCAGGGGCGACGCCCCTGCTGCCGTGGAGGCCTTTCGCGTGAGCGCCGCCGTGAAGCCCGGCTATGCGCCGGCCCTGGCCAACCTTGCCCGTCTCGAGTCCGGGCCGTAGGTGATGCGTCGTGCTGCGGATACCGATCGCGGACGGGCGAGGAGCGGCTACTTCGCGGCCGTCTTGCGCTGCATCTGCTGGATGAAGGCCGGGATCGAGGTGACCTCGTCGCTGATCTCGAGGACGTTGTGGTCCGCCCCGCACCCGATCGGCAGGATGACCTGCGAAGGCTCCTGCGACGAGCGCGTCTGACGGGGCGGGTAGCTGGTCGCGGACTGGCGGACCTCGACCGGGGCCGGCGTGCTGCGCTGGCGAGCCACCGGCTTGGCGACGTGCGCGGTCTGCTCGATGTGCGCGGGCGGCGGCTGATTCCTGTCGAAGCCAGTGGCTATGACGGTGACCCTGATCTGACCGCCCGGGATGTCAGAGGAGACGAGCCCCGACTTGATGATCGCGTCGGGATCGGCCTCGTCGGTGACCAGCGAGACCGCGGCCGAGAGGTCCTCGATGGACATGTCGTCCGGGTTGCACGTCACGTTGACGAGCACGCCGGTGGCGCACTTCACGGTCGTGTTCTCGATGAGGTTGTTCGAGATCGCCATCTGGGCGGCCCTCAGGGCGCGGTCGTCTCCCTCGGCGCAGCCCATCCCCATTAGCGCACGGCCGGAGCACTTCATGATCGTGCGGACGTCCTCCATGTCTACGTTCATCACGCCGGACAGCTGGACGATGTCGGTGATGCCCTGGACGGCGAAGCCGAGGATGTCGTTGGCGAGGTGGAAGGCGTTCGGGATCGACATCTTCCCGTAGCTCTCGATCAGCCTCTGGTTCGGAACGACTATGACCGAGTCGCAGGTCTCCATGAGCTTCTGGACCCACTCCTCGGCCACGCGCATCTTGCGCTTGCCCTCGAAGTCGAAGGGTTTCGTGACGACCGCGACCGTGAGGATGCCCATCTCGCGGGCGGCCTCTGCGATGATCGGCAGGCTGCCGGTCCCCGTGCCCCCTCCCATCCCGGCCGTCAGGAACAGCATCTCGGCACCCTCCAGGGTCTCCTGGAGGGCGTCGAGGGACTCCTGGCATGCCTTCTTCCCCCGCTCCGGGTCGCAGCCCACGCCCAGCCCGTGCGCGAAGCGCTCGCCCAGCTGAATCTTCTTGTTCGCGGGGCAGATGTTGAGCGCCTGGAGATCGGTGTTGGCCGCGAGGAACTCGACGCCCCGCATGCCGCGCTCGATCATGTTGCTGACGGCATTGTTCCCGGCACCGCCCACGCCCAGCACCTTGATGTTCGCCCTCACGTCGAACGCTCCGATGAAGAATTCGCCCATCCTCTCCTCCCAGTGCCCTCTAGGCTAAAGCACTTCCTTGAACCAGCCGCCTATCGCCTTTATCATCGACGGCCGCTGCGGAGCGGCCTGCACTTCCTGGCGCACCTTGCCTCCCATGGAGATCTCCCGAGCCGCGTGGAGCAGGAGCCCGGTCGCGGTCGCGTACACCGGGTTGCGGATGACGTCCACCAGCCCGCCGACTCCCCCCGGCTTGCCGAGCCGCACCGGCATCTCCAGGTGGTGCTCGGCAAGCTCGGGCATGCCGGGCAGGACGCTGCCGCCGCCCGATATCACGAGCCCGGACGCCAGCATCTCCATGTATCCGCTCTTCTCGAGCGCCTGCCTGACGAAGTCGAAGATCTGCTCGACGCGGGGCTGTATGATGGCGCACAGGGATCGCCTCGGTATCGCGTCGGGCGGACGCCCGCCCACCCTCGGAACCTCGATGATCTCCGCGTCGTCCACCATGTCCTGCGACGCGCAACCGCTGCGCTGCTTTATGCGCTCGGCCTCGGCCAGCGGCGTGTTGAGCCCCACCGCGATGTCCTTGGTGATGAGCCCGGATCCGATCGGGAGGACGTTCGTGAACATCACGCTGTCCTCCACGTAAATGATGATGTTCGCCGTTCCCCCGCCGATGTCCACGTAGGCTACCCCGAGCTCCTTCTCGTCGTCCTGGAGGACCGCCATGGATCCCGCCAGCTGATCGAGGACGACCCCCTCGACCTCCAGATCGCACATGCGGGCGCACTTGAGCAGGTTCTGGTAGTTCGAGTCGCCAGCCGTGACGACGTGGACCTTCGTCTCGAGGCGGATGCCGCTCATCCCGACCGGATCCTTCACGCCTTCCTGCCCGTCGATGATGTAGTCCTGCGGCAGGGTGTGGATGACACGCTGATCCTGGGGCAGAGGGATCGACCGCGCCGACTCGAGGACGCGGGCAACGTCGTCGGCCGATGCCTCCCCGCGGATCGATACCATGCCCGTGGAGTTGAGCGACCGGGTCTGTCCGGCCATGGAGATGAAGATCGAGCCCACCTGGCATCCAGCCTGGTTGGCCGCCTGGGTCACTGCCTCGCGGATTGCGGTGGCGGTCTGCTCGATGTTGACGACCACGCCCTTCTGGAGGCCCTTGCAGGGATGGGAGCCGATCCCGGTGACCTGGATGCCCGACTCGGCCAGCTCTCCGATGGCAGCAGCCACCTTCGTCGTGCCGATGTCGACTCCCACTATGATCTCGGAATCCCGCGTCATCCTGCCCGCCCGTCCTTCCTAGAATCCCTCGCGGTCCGTTGCGTCCGGGACTGCATCCAGCCTCTGTCCAGACCACACTGATATGCCATACACGTGATCCAGGATCCAAATTCTGACGAACTTTTTCCGCGCGCGGCTATGACTGCCTCAGCTTCACGACGACGCGCTCCGGGAAGTTGCGGCTGTCCACCATGATGTATTCCCACTCGAGCTTCCCGGATCGAAGCTCCCTGAGGACGGCGCGGAGCCGCTCGAGCTTCTTCCGCGTGTGACCCGACCCGATCCTGATCCCCCGTGCGTCCTCGCCGACGAAGAAGACGATCCCGCCGCCGTGCTCCCGGTGAACGGACGTGACGGGGGCGATCGCCTGGAGCCCCATCCTCCCGTACTCCGCGAGGATCTGCAATATCCTTCTCAGCTCGAGCGAGAGATGCTCGCGATCGCCGTCGACCCAGGTCTCCATCAGCCCGGTGACGACGACGGCGTCCATGGGCGCACCCGCGGGGAGCTTCTCGAATACGGTCCCGTCGCGATCGACGCGGTAGAGGCTTCCGCTCCAGAGCAGGGCGGCGCACTCACGCTCGACGATCTCGATCGAGAGGCTGCCCGGCATACGCCGGACGACCTGGACCTCCCTGATCCACGAGTTCTCGAGGAGCCTCGACCTGATCTCCTCCGCGTCGACCGAGAAGATCGATGCCCCTCTCACGACCCCGGCCGCCGACAGGATCTCCTCCACCGTGAGATGCTGCTCCCCGTCGACCACGATGTCGTCGAGCGCGAAGGTGGGGGACGAGCCCATCCACCTGCTCAGGAAGCGTCCCCCCACGAAGAAGCCGGCGATGACGCCGGCGGCCGCGACAGCGAGCGCGGCGTCCAGGACGATGATCGGGAGAAGCCTCCGCAGGCGTGACCGGGTCCAGGGCCGCTCCCCTGCGGAGCCACCCGGGAAGGCGGAGGCGCGGATCCGCCTGTTCCTTTGGACCGCGGCCACGCTCAGCCTTCCTTGCCCCGCTCGATCATCTCCCGTATGACCCAGGAGACGTTCCCGGCACCCAGGGTCACGACCACGTCGCCGTCCTTGGTGCTCGACGCGAGATGGTCGACGACGCCCGGGAGATCCGGGATGAACTTCACGTGCCTGTGCCCGTGCTTCCGTATCAGCGCCGAAAGGGAGGCCCCGCTCACGCCGGCCAGTGGATCCTCGCCGGCGGCGTAGATCTCCGTCACCACCAGCTCGTCCGCGAAGTTGAATGCGCGGGCGAACTCCTCCGCGAGCAGCCTGGCACGCGAGTAGCGGTGGGGCTGGAAGACGGCGACTATCCGCCGGCCGAAGGCCTCGCGTGCCGCTTCCAGCGTCGCCTTGATCTCCTCGGGGTGATGGCCGTAGTCGTCGACCAGGGTCACGCCGCGGACGACGCCGCGTACGCTGAACCGCCTGGACACCCCCTCGAACCCCTGTAGCGCCCGGGCGGCGATGTCCAGAGGGATACCCAGCTCGTTGACGACCGCGAGGCAGGCCAGCGCGTTCAGGACGTAGTGCTTCCCCGGCAGGCGGATGGTGACGCGGCCCCACCTCGCGCCGCGGATCCAAAGGTCGAAGCTCGTCTGCAGCCCCTCGTGCACGATGTGCTCGCCCCGGTAGTCCGCCTGGCTGGAGATCCCGTAGGTCACGAAGCGTTTTCCGATGCGCGGCAGGATCGACTGGACCCTCGGATGGTCCACGCAGAGGACCCCGAGCCCGTAGAAGGGGATCCTGTTCGCGAACTCCACGAAGGCGTCCGTGAGCGCATCCACGCTGCCGTAGTGATCCAGGTGTTCCGGATCGATGTTCGTGATCACGGCCACCGTCGGGGTCAGCCTCAGGAAGCTGCCGTCGCTCTCGTCGGCCTCCACGACCATCCATTCACCCTTGCCGAGCACCGCGTTCGTGCCTATCGCGTTCAGCTTTCCGCCCAGCACGATGGTCGGGTCGTAGCCGGCGGCACCCAGCACGGTCGCCACGATGGAAGTCGTGCTGGTCTTACCGTGGCTGCCGGCTATCGCGATGGACTCCTTGAGCCTCATGAGCTCTCCGAGCATCTCGGCGCGCGGGATGACCGGGATCCCCTGCCGCCTCGCCTCGTCCACCTCGGCGTTGCCTGGACGGATGGCGCTGGAGACCACGACCACGTCCGCACCCTCGATGCTCCCGGCGCTGTGAGGCCCGATCACGATGCGCGCTCCCCGTGCCGACAGGCGATCGACCGTGGCGCCCGGGGCGAGATCCGATCCTGAGACCACGTACCCGAGGTTTATGAGCACCTCGGCGATGCCGCTCATCCCGATGCCGCCGATGCCGACGAGATGGATGTGGTATCGCTTGCTGCTGAGCGAAGTCAGGCCGGTCATCCGATCCCGTCCTCCTCTTCGTCCGCGGATCCCGGCGTCCGTGGTGCGCCGCTGCAGTTCCCGGGCGCGATCGACCCGGGCTCGGGTGGAGCGCTCCCCCCGTCCCGCACCCTCACGTTGCTCGTCCTCCGCGGCTCGCTCCATTCCGGGAGATCGCTCCCTCCTCGTCCGATGTCCGCGGCGAGGCTCATCAGGACTCCGGCCGTGAAGAGGTTCGTGACCAGGGAGCTTCCGCCGTAGCTCATGAACGGCAGGGCCAGTCCCTTGGTCGGCATGAGCCCCATCACCACACAGAGGTTCACGACCACCTGGAACGCCAGGTAGAAGGTCAGCCCCGAGGCCAGGTACGCCGCGTGCCTGTCCCTGGACCTGAACGCTATTTGGATGCCGGCGGCCACCACCGTTGCGAACAGGGCGAGCAGCACGATCAAGCCGATCATGCCGAACTCCTCGCCCAGGATCGAGGCGATGAAGTCGGTGTGGGCGTCGGGCAGGAAGAAAAGCTTCTGCTTCCCGCTGCCCAGGCCCAGCCCCCAGATGCCACCGGAGCCGATGCTGATCAGCGACTCCTTTATCTGGTAGTTGATCCCCAGCGAGTCCTCCTCGGGGTTCAGGAATGCGAGGACGCGCTGCATGCGGTAGGAGGATGACATGATCGCGAGGGCGGCGACCGGGGCCATGAGCAGCAGGGAGCCGACTATGTAGCCGAGCCTGGTGCCTCCGACGAACAGCATCACGAAGGTCAGGAGGACGATCATCATCGCGGCCCCGAAGTCGGGCTGCTTCATGCAGAGCCCGGCGAAGAGGACCGCGACGACGATGTGCGGGAGGAAGCCCGCCTTGAAGCTCCTCACCCTG
>CAZGVR010000160.1:0-8385 GCA_964528945.1 uncultured Myxococcales bacterium | reverse complement strand
GCGGATGTCGGCCGTTCTTCACTTCCCTGCCTCGATGTTTCCCTGGGCCCTGTCACGACCGAACCTCCGAGATTCACGGGTTGCGATTGCAATTCACATGCCCATTGGCGGTCGCAGGCAAGGGCCTGGCTCATGGCCGAATGGTGGCTCGGAAGTTGCGAAAGTATGGTATGGCACCCTTGCCGAGAGGCCTTAGTAGGGTTGATAGGAACCAGCAACGAGAGGACGGGGCCGGTCAACATGACACATGACAGGGAAGACAGGGAGTCAGAAGGATCCGCTCGCGCCACGACCAACGTGCTGATAGCGCTGAACGCCGGCGCCTTCGTGCTAGGAGTCCTGCTCCAGCACGCGCTCGGCAACCCGGCCGACGGCAGGACCAGGGTCCTCTCCGTGGTGGTCGGCCTGCTCGGGTTCTCGGGCGTGCTCGCGGCCTCCATGAGGAGATCGTTGCTGAGGACGGTGGCCTCGACACGGTTCGGAGTCGTGTCCCTGGTGACCTTGACCCTGTTCTGCATCCTCGGGACCGTGGTCGTACAGGGGCAGCCCGCCTCCGTGCTCGTGAGCGTGTACGGCGGGCTGGCGCCCGTGATCAGGTTCCTCTATCTCGACGACGTCTTCCACTCCTTCGGCTTCTCCGCGATCGTCGGGATCGCCTCCGGATCCCTGGTCGCCACGGTGTTCACCGTGAAGAAGCTCACCATGCGCCGGATCGGGCTCATCGGCGCGCACATGGGCAGCGTGATCATCCTGGCCGGGGCCGCCGTGGGTTCCATATGGGGCTTGAAGGGCAGGCTCAAGATGAGGGTCGGGGAGCAGGCCGCTTCGTTCGCGATCCGGAAGGCGGACGGCTCGACCGGGAGCGTTCCGCTCGGCTTCACGGTGCGGCTCGACGAGTTCGACCTGCTCCACTACGAGCCCGACTACAGGCTTCGCATCTTCGAGATCCACGGGGAGGATCAGAAGATGGTCGCCTCCTTCGACCCGAAGGCCGAGGACACCGCTGCCAAGCTGCGCGAGCACGGGGTCACGCTGGAGGGCTACTGGCCGGATCACGAGGCCAGGCTGGAGGTGAAGCCAGCCGCCGCCCCGGAGGGAGGACACGCCCTCGCGGCCATCGGGCTGGGCATGGCCGGATCGGGCGGCGAGACCATGTGGTTCTTCGACCCGGGCGAGGGGGCGGTCGAGTCGGCTCCCATCGCGGGCGGCGGGAGTCTCGCGTTCCTCTGGGACACGAGGCGGGCGGAGGACCTCGTCGCATCTACCGCGTCCAGCGCGGCCAAGGTCATCCCGCACGTGATCGTCGTGGGCACCGACAGGATGCAGGTCGAGCCGGGCAAGACCTATGCGCTGCCCGGAGGCGGGGGCTCGGTGAAGGTGCTGGCCGCCTACAAGGACTTCATCATCGACCCCGAGACGCACGAGGCCTCGGAGCGGTCCGACCGGCCCGACAACCCTGCGCTTCGCATCGACGTGATCGACGCGTCGGGGACCTCCAAGGGCGAGCGCTGGCTCTTCGCCAACTTCCCGGACTTCGCGCACGGCGAGGCGAGCGCCGGCCCGGCCATGAAGTACGTCTACGAGGGGCCAAAGGCCGGCTTCACGGGCGGCGTGCTCCTGGTGGGAGAGGCAGGAGAGGCCTGGACCGTGGAGGCCGGCAAGGTCGCTGCCAGGGTCCCCATGGCTGCAGGCAAGCCCCTCGCGCTGCCCGGGCTCGACGTGAAGGTGGCGGCCATCCACCGCTCGGCTTCCGCCACGTACAGCCACTCGACCCTCTCGGACAAGGCGCTCGACCCGGTCGCTCAGGTCAAGCTCGAGGACTCGGCCGAGAGCCAGTTCATCATGGCGGGAAAGGCCGTGGAGCTCTACGGCGACAGGGTCCTGGCCCTCACCGCGAAGGGCGACGACGTGAAGGACTTCCTGAGCCAGGTGACCGTGCTCGAAGAGGGGCGGGAGGTCCTCACCCGGACGGTCGAGGTCAACCACCCGCTGACCCATGGCGGCTTCTCCCTGTACCAGTCCGAGTACGATCCCGACGACCCGACGTTCTCGGGGTTCGAGGTTGTCAGCGACCCCGGCCTCCCGCTCGTCTACGCAGGGTTCGTGATCATGATCCTGGCCGTTGCCTGGGTGATCATCGGCGTCCCGATAGCCAGACGTCTGAGGCCCGCCGCGGACGCGGCCGGTAGCAACGGAGGTGCGAGATGACCAGCACGACCACCGCCACCCTGGACTTGAGCCTGCTCCCGCTCGCGGTCCTCGCGTACGCGGCCGCCTCGGCGGCCTACGGGCTCCTGTGGTGGAAGGGATCGAAGGCCCTCCGCATCGCAGGGACGGCGCTGGTCGCATCGGGCCTCGCCCTGAACCTGTTCCAGCTGGCGTACCGATGGGTGACCATAGGCCAGCCGCCCTTCAAGACCCTCTACGAGTCCCTGGTGCTGCTCGCCGCGTGCTTCGCCATCGTGTACCTGGTGATCGAGGGCGTATACAGGCTGCGGGTGCTCGGCCTGCCCGCCGCCCTGGGCTGCCTCGCCACGGTCGGGTACGCGATGCTCCAGGTGCAGAAGGAGGCCGTGAACCTGCCGGCGGCGCTGCAGAGCGTCTGGTTCATCCCGCACGTGGTCGTCTACTTCTTCGGCTACGCCGCCCTCTTCGTCGGGTTCGCGGCCGGCATCGTCTACGTGATACGGCCGGCGCCCATCCGCCTGAAGCGCCACGACCTGACCGGGTCCTCGGACGTGGACGTCGAGGGCTTCATGCACGACTCGGTCCGCTTCAGCTTCGTGCTGCTCACGCTCGGCCTGCTCATGGGCGCCTTCTGGGCGAAGTCGGCGTGGGGCGACTACTGGGTCTGGGATCCGAAGGAGACGTGGTCCCTGGTCTCCTGGCTGATCGTGGGGATCTACATGCACCTCAAGTTCACGGCCGGATGGTCCGGCAGGAAGCTCGCGTTCGTGGTCATCGCCGGCTTCGCCGCGGTCATGTTCACCTACCTCGGCATGAACCTCCTGCCGACCGCCGAGTCGAGCCTGCACGTGTACCAGTGATCTGCCTCTTTGGCGGGGGCGATGCTGCGGCCCCGCACCCCCCAGCCGGGGACCTGGCGACCTTCGGCGTGGTCGTGCGTTTTCTAGGAGATCGGGGGGACCACGAAGTACACGTCGCGGGTGTCGAGCGGCATGTAGGTATCCCCCACCACGTTGATGACGGCCTTGAACACGAGCGGCACGGACGTCGCCGGGATCGTGGTGTTGGTCCTGGGCACTATGTCGAAGCAGACCGAGATCCCGGGATCGACGACCGAGAAGTAGTCGATCGACGGGGGAGTGGAAGGCGTGGCCGTGGGGATGCCGGACGTGCCGGGGCGCAGCTCGCCCAGGATCGGGTCCCAGATGCTCGCTCCCGAGACGTTCGTGTGGATGGACTGGACGAACTCCGCGACCGCGTCGATCATGTCCGACGTGTCGTCCGCCGCGATTGCGTCCACCCTGATGGGCACCGCGGTCGCGAGGGTCTCGACCGCGCCCACGACCTGATCGCCGAACCCGGCCGTGTCCATGAGGAAGACCAGCGGGCTGCCAGCGCCGTCCACGGCTCCGGTGTCGTTCGCGAGCTGCGTGACCTGGGCCAGGACCGGCGCGCCCGGATCGTAGCCGAGCGAGTAGATGCTCACGACCCTGGCGTTGATCGCGTTCAGGGCAGTGACCGCCTCGGAGTACGTGGGCGGCAAGGGCGAGATCGTTGGGCCGTAGGGCGAGTAGCTGGACGGCCCGTTGTGGAACGCGGCGTCCGTCACGAGGATGACGATCGGGATGGACGTGGTCCTGAAGCACGGGTAGCCGACCTCGGCAGGGCCGCACGCCAGCTGCGGCGAGAGATAGGCTCCCATCCCGTTCCCGGTCGCCGTTGCCCAGAGCGCCGGGACGTGCGCCTCGGGGTAGTCGCCGCCGCCGTCCAGATCGAGCGCGTTCACCGCGGCCTGGACGACCGCGGTATCGCCGGTCATGCGCTGGTGCAACAGGAACACCACGTCGCCCGCGCCGCCGTATGGGCTCACCGGATAGTCGTCGAACCTGCCTACCCCGAACCACGAGTCCGGGACCACGCCCCTTATGCCCGTGATGATGGACGAGATGTCGGTCTTCAAGCTCGCGATGGCGGATCCCATGGACCCGGTCGTGTCCATGAGGAAGAACACGTCCGCGACCTTGAGGTTCGTGGAGAACACGAGCGTGTTGAACGCCGGGGACGGCGGCTGCCCGTACGGCATCTCGAAGACGAAGTCGCCGACCGCACCCGGGTTGTCGTCCGGGTCGGTCGGATCCGATCCGTAGGCCACCTCCAGCAGGTCGGACACGCCGTCCGAGTCCGAGTCCGGGTCGCAGGGATCGGTCAGGTGCGCGTGCTCCGCGAGGTCGCCCAGCCCGTCCGAGTCGCTGTCGCGATCCTGGAAGCTCGGGATCCCGTCGGAGTCGCAGTCATCGGGCGGGGTCGAGATGTCGGCGTCGCCGGCCTCTTCCGAGTCGTCGAAGCCGTCGCCGTCGCTGTCCAGGTCCTCGGTGTCCGGAGTGCCGTCCGAGTCCGTGTCCACGGTCCCGCTTCCCTCGTCCGCGTCGCTGATCGTGTCTCCGTCGCCGTCCGTGGTCGCACCCTCGTCCGGCGGGATGTCGACCGGCGCGTCGCCATCCACGTCGTCCGTGTCCATGGGCGAGTCCGACGGCGAGTCCGTTGCCGTGTCCGGCAAGGCGTCCTCGCCGGTATCCATCCCGTCCCCTCCAGTGTCGGGCGACGTGTCCGTGGAAGTGTCCGCGTCCTCGTCGCCGAACGTGACAGTGCCCTTGCAGGCCGGGAACGGGGACGCCGCTAGGATCAGCGCCGTGACAAGAGGAATCGCCTGGTTCTTCATGCTCTTCACCTTCCTGGTGACCGAAACATTACACGCATCTTCCTGCCGCGCAAGAATCACGGGGCGCATGCGCACGCCCGTTCCGGAAGGCGTGACTGTGGACGCCGACGGCCATTTCAAGGTAACATTGCAAGAGGAGATCGTTCCAGTTCAATGGACGCGACATGATCGACGCGAGCCAGCATTTCGGAGTCTGTCCGTCTTGCAAGAACCCCGTGGCCGAGCAGGACGAGTCGTGCAGGGAGTGCATGGCCCCGCGCGGGCCTGGCGGCTGGCCCGCCGATCCGTACACCGGCGCCTCGCTGGCCGGCAGGTTCGCGATCGAGCGCCGCATCGGGGCCGACGGAACGGGCCTGACCTTCATCGGAGCCGCGACCGGCTCGGGTGACAAGGTCGTGGTCCGCATGCTGTCCCCGGACCTGGCCTCGACCGCCGATCTCTCGGCCAGGTTCCTTGCCGAGGTGAGGAAGGTCCGCGATCTCCGGGATCCCTTGTTCCCCTCGATCCTCGACGTGGGCGCCGGCTTCGGCCAGGACGTGGCGCCCTACTTCGTCAGGGAGTACGTCGAGGGCGAGAGCCTGGCAAGGCTGCTCTCGCGAGATCTGGCGTTCGACGTTCCCGAGACCCTGGAGATCGCGTCGCGCATCGCCTCGGGCATGCACCGCGCGCACGCCAGAGGCCTCATCCACCGCCACCTGCGGCCGGACAAGATAGTCTTCCGCGGCCTCCGCGACGCCGACCCCGTGAAGATCCTGGACATGGGATTCTCGCAGATCGCCCCTCTCGACGAGGTCACGTCCATGGGACACGTGGACGCGCTCAGGTATGCTCCGCCGGCAGCGGATCGGGACACGCCCGCGGACGCCAAGGCAGACGTCTACGCCCTCGGCGTGCTCATGTACGACATGGTCTCCGGCCTCCCGGAGATGAGGCCGAGCGTGCACGGGTCGGGCAGAGAGCCCGAGCGGCTCTCGGTGCACAGGCCCACCCTGAGCAGGGGCCTCGACGACCTCGTGTACAGGATGATGGCCCGCGAGCCGGCGGACCGTCCTGCCACCATGGCCGAGGTGCTCAGGGCAATCGAGAAGGTGCGCAAGGCAGAGCCCGTGAGGATCGTGGGCGGCACGAGGGCCGGCCAGGACGGCGCGGCCAGGGTCCAGGAGGTCTCGCAGCCCGGGAAGCTGGCCAAGGCCGGTGGTCGCATCATCGGCGGTTCCAGGGTCGCGAGAAAGCCCAACCCCACGCCCGTGCTGAAGATGGCCTCCCGCGCCAACCTGAGGACCGGTGACCACGGGCTCGACCTCGCCGAGGAGCTCACGCGTCCCACGCTGAGCCCGCCGGCGCCCGACGGCAAGGGCAGCCCTGCGCCGGCCGAGGCACGCCTTGATCTCCGGGAGGAGATAGACGTCGCCGATCTCTTCGGCACTGGCGACAAGCCCATCCTGCAGCCGCCCGTAAAGGCCGCGTCCGAGATCCTCGTCGAGCTGCCCAGCCTGCCGCCTCTCCCGCCGTCTCCCGGCGATGGCGAGGACGACGATGCAATGGAGGTGCGGATCGAGGACGCTGAGCTCGCGGTCGCGCTCTCGGGCGGCGTGGATCGGTCAGAGCAGTCCACGAGCCTGACGCCCCTCTCTGTCGCGATCCCGTCTCCAGAGAAGCGCGAGCGGAGCTGGATGCGGCCGGCCGTCGCGATCCTGGCGGTGCTCCTGGTCGTGCCCGCCGCCGGAGTTTCAGCCTCCTTCATCTGGAAGGATCGGGCAGCCCGGAAGCACGCGGCTCAGCCCGCGCCGCAGGTAGAGGCGAAGCCTGCACCGCCGGCCGAGGCCGACCCTGCGCCTCCGGTCGAGAAGCAGCCTGCGGCCGTCGCCGTGCCGCCGCCGGTGCCTCCCCCTGCAGAGGCCTCGGTGAAGGCCGGATCCGACGGCTCGGGCGACGCCGCCGGCGGGACCCTCGAGAAGAAGAAGAAAAAGAAGAAGGCCCTCGACGAGGGTCAGGGCTCGCTCGCGGCCGACCCCGGGGAATCGTCCGGGAGCAAGGACAAGGGCAAGGCAGGGGGCAAGAAGCAGGACGATGAATGGGAGCGGCTCTTCACCGGCAAGTGACACCGCTCGCCGGGAGGTCACTCCTGTACAGGAGCTGCGGCTTCGAGCGAGGAGGCTGCGCGTGAGAGGTACCCGTCCGTCGCCGTCTCGATCCTGAAGCGCAGCGCGCGGGCGAATGGAGCGAGATGGAGCCCGGCGAAGCGGTCGATCGCCTCTCTCGTCACCTCCTGCGCCTCGGCGTCGCCCGCCTCTAGCGCGTAGGCGAGCTTCAAGTGCAGGTACCCCATGAAGCCGGCCTCGACCGCGATGTGGTCGGGCGGGTCCTCGCTCACCGGGTCGTAGCCGAAGGAATCGTAGAACACCTTCAGCCCGGCCAGGGTCTTCCCCGGGTCCTCCCCGTCCGAGTAGGCCACTTCCCTGGGCGATACGGCCCCGCCCGGGCCGAGCAGCGCGAGGTACTCGCCCTGGGTCGCCACGCGCGAAGCCGCAGCAGCAGCCGCCAGCGCCCCCAGCCTCGCCGGCTTGCCGCCCGCAGCCACACCCGCTCTCACGACGTGGGCCACGGCCTCGATCTCCGCCAACCAGCCCTCGCGGGGGCGTTCGAAGAGCAGCCCGACGAGCCGCCACTCGGCCGCAGCAGCCAGCAACGTGGCGGTGTCCGGCGATCCACAATCGAGATCGCCGATCACTTGCCGTCCATCCCGGCCAGCACGAGAGGGATCCATGCCGTGCGCATCTTGCGCGAGCCTGCTTCCTGGTTCGCGCCGTTCCAGACCGCGAACGCCACCTGCGCCGTGATCTCCGCGACGAGCCCTTCCGGCATGGGGCGCGACAGCACTACCGCCCACCAGCCCTTCGCCCACGCACCCCTGCCATGCGCCTCTTTCTCCTGCGCCGGCATCAGGGTCCCCGGGCCGCCCGCGAGCAGCATCTCGACCGGGCTCGTCCGAGGGCCCTCCATGTAGTTTCCGAGAGCCCTCGCCGGCGCATAGGCGAGCGCCATGTCCTTCTGCTCCTTCGATCCTTCCTCGAGCGTGGCCGCCCCGAACGGGTAGTGGTCTATCGCGGCGTTGGGGTACAGCGCGTTGATCTCGTCCTTGCGCCCTTCCACCGCCGCCTGCCACGATGCGCGCCAGTACACGATCTCGACCGGCTTGCCCTTCTCTCCCATCTGGGGCGCAGGGACCTCGGCCGAGATCTCCTGCGGGATCTGCACGGCGCACGCGTCGGGGAAGCGCGACGCGCCGGGCAGGTCGTCGCGGCTCTCGTCGGCCCACTTGAGCAGGAAGGCCAGCCTCTCTCCGTCGGTCAGCGACTGGACCTCGACCTGCTGCGTGGTCTTCCTCATCTGCCTCGGCTCGACGAGATCCTGCAGCAGCAGGTCCGCGACGAACACCGGCGCCTGCCTCCACGCCTTGTCGTCCGGCGCGGCCGGGA
>CAZGVR010000159.1:0-8390 GCA_964528945.1 uncultured Myxococcales bacterium | reverse complement strand
ATGGCGGTTCAGGGCACGAAGTACATATTCGTGACGGGTGGCGTGGTGTCGTCGGTGGGCAAGGGACTGACCTCGGCCGCCATCGGCGCGCTCCTCGAGGACAGGCGGCTCGTGGTCACGCTGATCAAGATGGATCCCTACCTCAACCTGGATCCCGGGACCATGAACCCGATCCAGCACGGGGAGGTCTACGTGACCGAGGACGGGGCCGAGACCGACCTCGACCTGGGGCACTACGAGCGCTTCACGTCCGCCCGGCTGGGGCGGAACAACAACATCACGACCGGCAAGGTCTACAAGGCCGTGATCGACAAGGAGCGCGCCGGCGAGTACCTCGGGAACACGGTCCAGATCATCCCGCACATCACCGACGAGATCAAATGGCAGATCCGCCGCGCCTCGGATGGGGTGGACGTGTCCATCGTGGAGGTCGGCGGGACGGTAGGCGACATCGAGAGCCTGCCCTTCCTCGAGGCCGTGCGGCAGCTGCGCGTCGAGCTGGGGCACCAGAACTCCATCGCCATACACGTGACGTACATCCCCTGGATCGGCCCGGCCGAGGAGCAGAAGACCAAGCCCACACAGCACTCGGTCAAGGCGCTCCGCGAGATCGGCATCCAGCCCGACATAATCGTGTGCAGGTCGGATCGCCCGGTCTCCAAGTCGCACAAGGAGAAGATCGCGCTCTTCTGCAACACGCGGGCCGAGAGCGTCATCTCCGCGCCCGACCTGCAGTCCATCTACCAGCTGCCCAGGATGCTCAAGAGCCAGGGCATGGACCAGCTCATCGCGGACGGGCTCAACATCTGGTCGCGGGCCTCGCGGCTCGCGAGGTGGAAGAAGCTCGAGGACGTGCTGGCCGCGCCCGAGGCCGAGGTCCAGATCGCGATCGTGGGCAAGTACGTGCACCTGCGCGACTCGTACAAGTCGCTGCACGAGGCGCTCGTGCACGGCGGCATCGCCAACCGGACCAGGGTCAAGGTCGAGTACGTGGACTCCGAGAGGATCGAGAAGGAGGGCGTGGCCCCGCTCGAGAACGTGCACGCGATCCTGGTGCCCGGCGGGTTCGGGGACCGCGGCATCGAGGGGAAGATCGCGGCCGCCCGCTATGCGAGGGAGAAGGGGGTCCCGTACTTCGGGATATGCCTTGGCATGCAGATCGCGGTGATCGAGTTCGGGAGGACCGTCCTGGGCCTGAAGAGCGCGCACTCGAGCGAGTTCAACGCGCACACGCCGGACCCGGTCATTCACCTCATGAAGTCGCAGGCCGACGTCACGGACAAGGGCGGGACCATGAGGCTCGGGGCCTACCCCTGCAAGATCAAGGTGGGGAGCCTGGCGCACAGGATCTACAACGCCAAGGTCGTTGCCGAGCGGCACCGCCACAGGTACGAGTTCAACAACGACTACAGGGACCGCTACCAGGACAAGGGCATGGTCCTCTCGGGCATCAACCCGGATCTCGACTTGGTCGAGATGATCGAGATCCCGGAGCACCCGTACTTCGTGGCGTGCCAGTTCCACCCGGAGTTCAAGTCCAGGCCGCTCAAGCCGCACCCGCTGTTCGTGAACTTCGTGAGGGCCGCGCTCAAGCACGCGGGCGCCGCGGATCGCGCGCTCCTGGACCTGGACGAGGGATCCGACGAGGACGAGTAGCGGCGCAGCCCACGTTCTTGACTTTGCCATTCGATATGACAAGATACGGTGCATCAATGACAGGCGGCACCTGATCCCCGAACAGGGGTTTGCAACAACGTTTCATCGAGGAGGAAAGAACATGAAGAGGCTCACCAAGTTCGCTGCGATCCCGCTCGCGGTCGCGCTGCCGCTGTTCCTTGCGGCCTGCGACAAGAACGACAACAACAACCCGCCCATCGACACGTACATCGATACGTTCGTGGACACCGGGACCGACACGCACACGGATCCAGTTCCGGACCCCACTCCCGACACGACGCCCGACACCACTCCCGATACGATCGTGGACCCCGGACCCGATACTGGCTGCGTGTCCGGCACGACCGCCGCAGGCGGGATCTGCAACGTCATCGATCAGTGCGGCTGCGCGCCAGGCACGTGGTGCACCTGGGACATCACTACTGACGGCTCCTGCCAGCTCTTCGAGAACTGCTACGCCGGGGCCGCTGGCACCGTCGACGTCGAGGGCACGTGCACGACCGCTGGCCAGTGCAGGCCAGGGACAGACTGCCTGACCACGACCAGCGGCGGGGCGTGCTACGAGTGGTGCAGGACCTCGGCCGACTGCTCCATGCCGGGCCGCGAGTGCAACATCCCGGTGAGCTTCACCCTGCCCGCGCCGTGCACGGGCACTGCCACTCCGCCCTACCAGGCGTGCTCGCAGGGCTGCCCGGCAGACGAGAGCTGCGACCTCTGGGCAGAGGGCACGTGCGGCGCCGGCAACATGTGCATGTGGGACCCGACCTGCGACATCCTCGCGTGCACGACCGCGGGCACGGGCGCTCCGGGCGCCGCCTGCACGGACACTGGCTGCGCGGTCGGCGCGGGCTGCTACACCACCACCTCGAACCCGACTGCCACGTGCTACCAGTTCTGCGACTCCACGCACGCCTGCACCACCGGCACCTGCGGAATGGTGGGCTCGACCACCCATCCGACAGTCGGCGTCTGCCAGTAGCCATACCTTCCTCTCGATACATCCAACACGAACATCCCGATTGACGTCTCGAACGTTAGGTTCACTAACGTTCATGACGTTAGCAAGAGGAGGCCGGCGGGAGCGGGATCAGAACCTGATCATCACGGCGAGGTTCATCTCGAGGAACGCGAGCGCGGGCCGGTCCCTGTCCCCGAAGAAGAGGAAGCTGAACGCAGGGATCTCGAAGCGCAGGTAGGCGCGCCTGGCAAGGACCACCTCGAGGAGCGGGGCGATCCGCATGATCATGGACGCGCGCTGCGCTCCGGTGACGGCCTTGAAGAAGCCGAGGCCGAGCCTCGCGCCGAGGAACAGCCTGGGCAGCACGCCGACGTGCACGGCAAGGTCCGGCTCGATGGAGAAGCCCACGCCCGACGGGCCGAAGAAGACGTGCACGTCCCCGCCCACCTCCAGGCCTATCTTCGGGAGCACTATGTACGAGAGGGTCGCGCCCAGGTGTCCGCCGTGCCGCGTGGCCGAGAGGCCGGACGCTGGCTGGTTGAGGAGCACGGTCCAGCCGCCCACGAGACCGGCCGAGATCCGGAACGGGTCGGAGAGGAGAGGGCGGTCCTTCTTCTTGTCGGCCCCGCCTGCCTCGCCCGTTCCCTTGATGCCAGTGCCATCGCCCTCGCCGCCCTCGCCGAGCGAGGCGAGGAGATCCGCGTCGGTCGGCTGGTCCTCGACCGGCCCTGGCTCGGGCTCGGGTGCTGGTGCCGGCTCGACGGTGGCGCCCAGCAGGCCCTCCTTGGTGACGAGCTTGCCGATCATGTCCGCGACCACGGCAGAGATCTCGCCCTCTATGGCCATCTGCTCGAGCATCTCGGCCCTGCCGTCCGGCAGGAAGTAGGCGAGGATCTCGATCCTGTCCTGGCCCGCGAACGGTGTGAGCCTGGGCACGATCACGAAGGTGACGCCCAGGGAGACGCCCAGCTTGTCTGCCTCCTTCTGGGTCTCCACGGTCTCGAGCCCGAGCTTCTTGAGGGACGCGGCGACCTCCTTCGCGTCCTTCTGCTCGTCGCCCTTCGTGAAGAGCGCGGCTGCCACTGCCTCGTCGAGCGAGACGAGCGCCGCGTCCGCTGCCGGCCCCGCGGAAGGCACCACCGCGACGTCGTAGGCGTGCGCGGTCCCTGGCAGGATCGCGATGAGGGCGATTGCTGATCCCGATGGGAAGCTTCGCCGTGTCATGCCGCGATCGACTCTAGTCGAGGGGTCGCCGGGGGTCAAATAAGCCTAGTACAGCCCCTTCATGCCGGTGCGCATGCGCGTGAGCGCCTGCTGCTGCAGTTGGCGGATGCGCTCGCGCGAGAGCTTGTACCGCTCCCCGATCTCCTTGAGGGTCATCTCGTCGTCGGTCTGGACGCCGTACCGCCAGCAGATGATCTGGGCCTCGATGGGCGGGAGGCCGGCCAGCATGCTCCGGATCTCGGCGCACCAGTCCTTGAGCGCCACCTGCTCGAGCGGGGACCGGTTCTCGTCGTCCTTCACGAAGTCGATGAACCTGTAGGCGTTGTCGTCGGAGACCGTGCGATCGAGCGAGAACGAGGGGTCGGTCGACTGCCGCTGGATCTTGCGGAGCTTCTTCATGTTGATGCCCATCTCGGACGCCAGCTCGCGATCGCCGGGATCGCGGCCCTCGCGCGCCTGGAACTGCGAGCGGGACCTGGCCAGCCTGTTGTGGGCGTCGATCAGGTGAACGGGAAGCCTCACCGTTCGGCTCTTGTCCGCGAGCGCGCGGTTGATCGCGTGGCGGATCCACCAGCTGGCGTACGTGCTGAACCGGTAGCCGCGCGACGGATCGTAGCGCTGCACGGCCTTCATGAGGCCGATGTTGCCCTCCTGGATGAGGTCGCTCAGGGAGAGCGTGCCCCGCTGGTAGCGCTTCGCGATCGAGATCACGAGCCTCAGGTTCGCGGAGATGAAGTGATCCCTCTCGCTCCTCGAGCGCCTCTCCGCCTCGGCGAGCACGCGCTGGATCGTGCCGATTGCCTGCGATCTCCTCAGCCGCGGGAGTCCGGCGACCGGGGCGTCGAGCCGACGGTGCCTTGCGTCCGCGCCCTGGGCGCGGGCCGCGGCGGCCTTGCCGTTCCCGCCGCTACCGGCCAGTCGCCCGTTCCCGCCGTTCTTGCCGGCCCTGCCGTTCCTGCCGTTGCGCCCGTCCGGGCCGTGGCCGTTCCTGTGCTCGGCCGAGCGGATCCAGCGCATGCAGAGGTCCAGGAGATCCCTGTCCAGATCGACCTCCTTGAGATGAGGAACGATCGCGTCCACGGACTTCCTGTAACGGACGACCTCGCCGGCGCTCAGGCGTCCGCGCTGGGCGCGGAAGCTCTTCGCGAACCTGTGCACGAACCTGAGCCGCTGCCTCACCTCGGGATGCGTCCTCGCGACGAGTGACGCTATCTCCACGGCCACGGGAGGGTGATCCAGGCATGCCCTCCACTGGCCCAGCTCGAGGTCCACGATCCTGTGCGCGGCCCTCTGCTCCTCGTCTATGTCGAGCAGCGGGTGGATCGTGATGTCCTTGAAGTACCTCATGAGCGTGGCATCGCGCGTCTCGGTGCTCTGCACGCACACCTCGACGGGCTGGGAGTCCTCCTGCTGGAGATCCACGCAGGCTTCCTCTGCCGTCTCCTCGGGTTCGGGCGATTGCCTGAATTCGTCCATATGGCACCCCAAGGGAACCGGGCGCAAGATCCGCCGTCGTCCCTCGGTCCTCAGGACGCCGCCGATGTCTCCATTATTCCCGGACAGGCGGATCGGGCTCCCCTGCACGGATATCATCAATGATAACGCCAGGTTGGCTCATCTCACGAAAGGGCGATCCCGAATGCCTCGTCGTGGAACCTGGGTCTCCATTCCCTGATCGCCTCGTTCCTGCTCGTGGGGTGGACCCGGTTCGTGAGCAGGATCACGATGACGAGATCGTCCGGGTCCACCCATGCGGAGCACCCTGTGTAGCCCAGGTGGCCGAACGTGCGGCTGCTCATGCGCACGCCGGCGCTCGAGCCCTCGTCGCTCTTCGAGTCCCATCCAGGGGTGCGCGATCCCGGGGCCACCCTGGTGATGGCGCGCACCGCGACCTCGGCCGGGAGGAAGTCGCTCCTGCCGAGCGACGACTCGAGGAACGCCGCGCAGAGCAGGCCCACGTCGGCCGCCGTGGAGAAGACCCCGGCGTGCGGCGACACGCCGCCCATGGCATGGGCGTTGTCGTCGTGGACCTCGCCCCTGATCACGCCGCCCCTGCGCGGCACGTCCTCGGTCGCCGCGATCGCGCTCAGGGCATGATGGCCCACGCCGGCCGGCCGGAATGCAGTGGAGCCGAGGCCGAGCGGCCCGGTCACGTGCGCGGCAACGGCCCTGTCGAGCCGGGCGTGGGCCGCCTCCTCGACCATGGGAAGGAGCGCGATGTATCCCAGGTCGCTGTACTCGGTCGAGGCGCGCGGCTCCCGGATCGGGCCCTCCGAGGACGCGGCCGCGATCGCCATGAGCCGTGCTTCCGGCGTGCCCATGAGGTGCCCGGGGATCCTCTCGTACAGCGGCAGCCACGCCTGGAACCCGGCGCGGTGCGCGAGAGCGTCCTCGAGCGTTGCCCCGGGCGAAAACGGCAGGCGCGCCTCCAGCGAGAGGCCGCCGGCCGCGACGAGCCTGTGGACCAGGGCCGCTGCAAAGGGCTTGGTGAGGCTGGCCACGTCGAACACGGTCGACGTGCCGGCCTGCTCGCCGCCCGGCGCCATCTGCATGCCGGCCGCGGCCTCGGCAACGACCCTGCCGTCGTGCCAGATCCAGGCTGACGCGCAGGGCGCGACCTCCCCGCGGACGCACTCCTCGAGCAGATCCTCGAGCGCCCGCGACCCTCTCGGGTCGTGCTTCTCGCGGCCTTGCCGGTCCATCAGGGTGACAGCATGCCAGACTCGCCGGTCATGGTGAAGGCGTTCTTCCAGTACCTGATCGCGAGGTCGCCTCCGGGGCCGATCGTCACGCCGGCCACGTCGAAGCGGAACCTTGCCCCGGGCGTCCTCGACGCTAGCATCCGGCCGAGCCTTCTCAGCTGACGCATCTTGGAAGGTGTCACGGCTTCGTGCGGCAAGCCCCGGACAACGCCGATCCGGGTCTTCACCGCGACCACGACGTGGACGCCGTCCTCGAGCGCCACGATGTCGATCTCCCCGCGGCCGATCCTCAGGTTGCGATCCAGGATCCGGCACCCTCCGGCCTCGAGCATGCGGGCGACCGCGTCCTCTCCTGCCCTCGCGGTCTCGGATCTTTCCAGGGGCGCGCGCATGCGTGCTGCTCGATGCCAAGCAGGCATCGCCGCATGGCCGTTACTTGTTTCCTGGGAGAGAGCGGCGGGAGCTACTTGCAGGCAGCGACCTTGTCCAGGTCTTCCCCGTAGGGCTCGACGAGGGAGAGCTGATCCTTGTCCACGCAGTAGCAGCCCCCGTGCGGCGTGTCCGATCCGATGACCTCGGTGCACGCGTAGCCCTGGGGGCAGCCAGTGTAGGCCGCGCCCGGACCGCACCGGCGCGTGCAGTAGGGGTCCCAGACCGAATCCGTCGACACCCGGAACACCATGCACACCCTGGTCCTGCACTGCAGGGAGAAGTGCTCGAGATAGACCTCCTGCGCCTGCCAGTCGCAGACAGAGGGATCGTCCTCCTTGGGCGGGCAGGACTCGGGCTCGCACGGGTCTCCCACGCCCTCTGGTGTGCACGAGACCGCGACGCTCAAGGTCACGGCAAAGGCAGCCAAGCTGAGGAACCTGCGCATGATTCACTCCAGTCCGGGTCCAAGCTGGATACCCGGATCGCAAGAATGTGTGCATGATACGCTACCCACACTCCATCCATGTGTCAAGCTACCGGTTTCCGAAAGATACGGTGTCCCCGGAAGGCTCCCGGGTTTAAAATGGGCTGGATGACCGTTCTCCCGGACCACCCCCACGCCGGGTTCCTGCACCTCCTCGAGCGGCCCGCGCGCTACGCAGGGCCGGAGCAGGGGATCGCCCGCCGGCCCGCCCCGGCCGACGTGAGCCTGGCGCTCGCATTCCCGGACGTGTACGAGGTGGGCTGCTCGAACCTGGGCATGACCATTCTCTACAGGATCGCGGAGGGCCTGGGATGGGTGCACGTCGAGCGGGCCTTCGCCCCATGGCCGGACTACGCCGCTGCCCTCGTGGGCCGCGGGCTGCCGCTCGTCTCGCGCGAGACCGCCCGGCCGCTCCGGACATTCGACGTGGTGGGGTTCTCGCTCCAGCACGAGCTCACCTTCACGACGATGCTCTGGATGCTACGGCTCGCGGGCATTCCGCTCCGGTCCGCGGACAGGCAAGACCGGGATCCCATGATCGTCGTGGGCGGGCCAGCGGCATGGAACCCCGAGCCCGTGTCGGCCTTCGTGGACGCTGCCGTGCCCGGCGACGGCGAGACCGCGACGGTCGAGATCCTGGAGGCCGTGCGGCGCGCGCGTGGCCACGGCTCCGGACGCGTCGATGTGCTTCGGGATCTCGCTTCCCTCGGCCATTTCTACGTCCCATCCCTCTACGCGCGTGGCCCGGGGCCCGGCGGCAGGCGGGTGGTCACCGGGCCGCTGGGAGGCTCGACCGCCCCCGACAGGGTCAGGCAGGCGCCGTCAGCGCGGCTCAAGGGCACGCGCGTGCCGCTCCCGGTGGTCCCGGCCATCGAGGCGGTCTTCGACACGGTGCCGGACGAGATAGCCAGGG
>CAZGVR010000158.1:0-8400 GCA_964528945.1 uncultured Myxococcales bacterium | reverse complement strand
CGGCTACACGGGATAGTGATCCAAGGCCGCTGCACGGATTTGGTCATTGGCGATTGACCAAATTTGGTCAATGGACATTGACCAGATTCTGGAAGCCCCGTGCACGGCCTGCTTTCGGGCCGCCCGATGCCGGATGAGGACGACGGTGCTTGACCCGTTCCCGGTCGTGCTGTACATGATCACGTACATGTGAAGGGAAGCACGGGTGCAGGCATGAAGACGATCACCGCGACTCGGGCAAGGACCGAGATGTTCCGGCTCATCGAGAGGGCGATCAAGGATCACAGGTTCTACAGGATCATGTCGAAGCACGGCGGGGCGATCCTGCTCTCCGAGGAGGAGTACGAGAACCTCGTCGAGACCCTCGATCTCCTGTCGGTCCCCGGCCTCGTGAAGAGCGTGAGGAAGGCCAGGCAGGACATCCGCAAGGGACGTACGCACTCCGTGGAGGAGGTCTTCGGGAAGTGACGGGGGGGCGGTACGAGATCAGGATCACGAGGCAGGCCCGCAAGGACGTCGAGACCCTCGCGCCGAAGCTGAAGGCGAAGCTCAGGTCGATCCTCCTCGACGTCGTCGCCGTGAGCCCCCGCGAGGGCAAGAAGCTCATGGGGGACCTCGCCGGCAGCTGGTCCTGGCGGCTCACCTACAAGGACAGGATCGTCTACAGCATCGACGAGGACCCGAGGATCGTGTACGTCGAGCGGGCGCGGACCCACTACGGCGACTGATCCGCCGGGCACGTTTTCCTCCGCATCGTCAACCGCGCCCTGTTCCCGTGCTACAGTTCGATCGTGAGGATCCATGGGGCATGCGCCGCGCCAGCTCTCCTGTCGGCCGTCCTGGCCGCGGCCGGCTCGGGGTGCGCGGACGCGGAGCCTTGCAACGGCCTGCGGACGGTTCACGATTTCCGCACGTGCCGGCCGCTGTGCGGCGATGCGACCACGGCGGTCGAGTGCGACGCGGGGCGTCCCAGGGACTTCGCCTATCTGCTCGAGGACTGGTTCCACGGCGCCATGGAGATGCAGGGGCACGTGTTCCCGGCCGACGATCCGGATCCCAACAGGTGGCTCGGGTACTGGGAGATACTGGACGTGGCCTCGCCGGATGCCATCGAGTTCGTGCAGATGCCCGGCGACTGGATCCCTTCGACCCGCCCGCCGGCGAAGGTCCGGGTGACCATGGATCCGTACCTGCACCTGCCTGCCGGGGTGACCTTCTACATGCACGCGACCGCAGGCACCGGTCTCTGCCTCCTGCATTACGGCGTGGTCGCGCACTGGGTCCCCCTCTCCGACGCGCGCGACGCCATCTGCCTGCTGGGCGGCTACTGGGACGTCTCCTACATGGTCCTCGATGCCGAGGGGTGCGAGGATCCTCCGCTGCCCGGATCCGCCGCCAAGAGGATAGGCGTCATCGTCCTGGATACCCACGTGAGCCGGGACCTGTGCGAGCAGCTCACGTGCGGCCGGGACGGCGAGTGCAACATCCTCTGCCGGGTGGACTACGACTGCCCCTGCCACTACGACGGGGCCTGCAGCGTGGACACGTGCATGGGCGATGCGGAGTGCGCGTGCGAGGCCGACGGGCACTGCATACCCGGATGCGACGGAGACCCCGACTGCGCATGCATGCCCGACGGCGAGTGCAACCCTGTCTGTGGTGCGCACGATCCCGACTGCCCGTGCGGGGCCGACGGCGCCTGCAGCCTCGACTGCCTCGGTTCCGATCCTGACTGCGGGTGCGCCGATGACGGGTCCTGCAACCCGGCATGCGGTCTCTTCGATCCCGACTGTGCCTGCCGGGAGGACGGCTACTGCAATCCCGAGTGCGAAGACGGGGAAGATCCGGACTGCGGCGGAGGTGGGCCCTGACCGTGCGCGTGCTGTCGCTGGTCGCCTTCGTGGCGGCATTGCCAGGCCAGCTTCGCGGCTGCGGGGCGCCGGAATGCTACCTCGACGCCTGTCCGGGAAACGATCTGGTGTGCGGGTTCCTGTCCGATCCCGACACGTGCGGCTCCCGATCGACGGCCGTCGAATGCGTGTACGCCTGTCCGCATGCCGAGAATCCCCTCGGCTGCTCGAGCGAGCCCATGGATCTCCGATGCTTCGTCAGAGCCAGGGAGGTCCTGGCCGAGGCCACCGACTTCACGGAGGCGCGTCCCGAGGACGTGCCGGCGATCCACTGCGGCAGGGGAATCTGGGCACTGCTGTTCTTCGAGGGGCCCGCGGTTCGAACGTTGGAAGTTCCTCCCGGGCTCGGTACGCCCGTGATCCCGCCGTTTGCCGCGGTACGTAGCGATTCCGGTGAGCTCGTCCCCGGCGAGACCCGCATGAGCGCCTACTTCCTGACATCCAATATCGTGGACGGGTGCGTGCTCGACATGGGGGTCGTGTGGTCGTGGACGCTGACGGACTGGACAGATCCGCTCTTCGCCTACGACCTGGAGGAGTCGCTGAAGATCCTGCACAGGCACGGGGACTGCGACCGCGATGGCCTGCCACGCAAGGGGAGCGCCTGGAAGATGATCGGGAAGCTGTACAGGCCGGAAGGATGCAGCGGCACTGGGGAAGGACCTTGCGGTCCCGACGGGTGGTTGAATCCCCTGTGCGTGTTCGATCCGGACGACCCCTGCCACTACGACGGGAGCTGCGAGGAGTTCTGCCCGGGAGATCTCGACTGCGGTTGCGGCTGGGACCTGTACTGCAATCCCGTGTGCCTCGGAACGGATCCCGACTGCCCGTGCGGGCCTGACGGCCGCTGCAACCCGCTCTGCGACGGCGACCCGGACTGCGAGTGCGTGTGGGACGGGCGGTGCAACGACCTCTGCCTCTACGACCCGGACTGCACGTGCGTGGAGGACGGCGTGTGCAGCCCCGTGTGCGGCTGGCTCGATCCGGACTGCCTGTGCGCCGCGGACGGGGTCTGCAACGCGGCATGCGAGGAGGACCCGGACTGCGAGTGCCCGGACGACGGCTACTGCGATCCGGGCTGCCCAGGCGACCCGGACTGCGCGCCGGGCTGACGGGAAGGCCAATCGAGGCGATCGAGGCCGGGTTGCCGGAGCGAGGGGTTTGTCGTACCCTGATATGAGAAGGGTCTGCGAGGCAACGGGTCGATTCGGGCGTAACGACCCTGGCGAGGATCGCGTGATGCCGGAGAAGATGCCAGAGAAACGGTACAAGATCATCATAGAGAAGCATCCGGACGGCTACGTGGCCTATCCCGTGGGCGTGAAGGGGATAGTCGTGGGCCAGGGCGACACCTACGGAGAGGCCCTGCGCGATGTGCAGTCCGCTCTCAAGTTCCACCTGGAGACCTTCGGCCCCGACGTCCTCGAAGCCGAGGAAGGCCCGGTTCTCGAGGCGTTCGTCGCGGAAGCCTCGGTCTGACCTCGATGCCCAGGTTTCCGGTCGATGCCCCGAGGGGCCGCGTGCTCCGGGCGCTGCAGTCGCTCGGTTTCGTCGTCGTCCGCGAACGCGAGCACGTCTCGATGCAGAGGTCGAACGTCGACGGGACCATGACCCCGTTGACGATGCCGAATCATCCGGTCATCAAGGGGTCGACACTCCGCGCGATCTGCCGCCAGGCAGACATCCCCAGGGCGGATTTCATGAAGGCCTACGACGAGGCCTGATGTACGGGCGCCCCTCGATTGACGATCGCGCACCCGTGCGATAGGAGATCCCGCGAGACAGGAGGCTTGCATGTTCCCGACCCACAGGCCCAGGAGGCTCAGGAGATCGGCGGTAGTGAGGGATCTCGTGCGCGAGACCGTGCTCCGCGCCGACGACCTCGTCTACCCCATGTTCGTGCAAGAGACGGGCCTGGAGGCGACGCCCATCGAGGCCATGCCCGGCCAGATGCGGCACACGATCGACTCGCTGCTCGCTGCCGCGGACGACGCGGTCAAGGCCGGGATCAAGGCGATCATGCTGTTCGGCATCCCGGCGCGCAAGGACGAGGAGGGCAGCCAGGCCTGGGTGGACGACGGGATCGTGCAGCGCACCATGCGGGCGCTCAAGGGCCGCGGGTTCCCGCTCGCGATAGTGGCCGACCTGTGCATGTGCGAGTACACGTCGCACGGGCACTGCGGGGTGGTCAAGGACGGCGACGTGGACAACGACCCCACGCTCGAGCTGCTCGCGAGGACGGCCGTGAGCCAGGCGCGGGCTGGCGCGGACGTGATCGCGCCGTCCGACATGATGGACGGCCGCGTGTCCGCGATCAGGAAGGCGCTCGACGCCGCCGGGTTCAAGGGGACGCCCATCCTCTCGTACGCGGTCAAGTACGCGTCCGCGTTCTACGGCCCGTTCCGCGAGGCCGCCGGGTCGGCCCCGCAGTTCGGGGACCGCAGGTCCTACCAGATGGACCCGGCGAACGTGCGCGAGGGCATAAAGGAGGCGCTCCTCGACGTGGAGGAGGGCGCGGACATGGTCATGGTCAAGCCCGCGCTCGCGTACCTCGACGTGATCCGGGCGGTCAAGGAGAGGACCAACGTGCCGGTCGCGGCCTACAACGTGAGCGGCGAGTACGCCATGGTGGAGTTCGCGGCGAGGGCCGGCGCAATAGACCGCGAGCGCATCGTCATGGAGATCCTCACGGGAATCAAGCGGGCCGGCGCGGATCTCATCCTCTCCTACCACGCCGTGGAGGTCGCGCGTTGGCTGAAGAGGTGACCTGGCCGGTCCTGTACCCGGTTTCGCTCCGGCTGGACGGTACGAGCGTGGTGGTAGTGGGCGGAGGCACGGTCGCCACCAGGAAGATCGACAGGCTGCTCGGTTGCGGCGCAGTTGTCGAGGTAGTGGCGCCCGAGGGATCCGCCGAGGTCGAGGCCTGGGCCGCGTCCGGCAGGATCGAATGGACGCGCCGGGAGTTCGAGCCGTCAGACCTCGACGGGGCCAGGCTCGTGCTCGCCGCCACGTCGCGCCGCGAAGTGAACGAGGCAGTGGCCGCGGCCGCGAGGGGGCGCAGGGTCTGGGTCAACGTGGCCGACGTGCCGGACCTGTGCACGTTTCATCTGCCCGCGCTCGTGGACATGCACCCGCTCACAGTTGCGGTGTCGACGTCCGGAGCGTCGCCCGCGTTCGCGAGGTTCCTGAGGGAGTCGATCGAGGCGTGGCTCGGGCCGGCCGCGGGAGGATACGTCGCGCTCCTCGGCGAGATGCGGGAGCGGGCGAGGAAGCGCGCGCCCGAGAGGCTCGGCGCGATCTCCACGGCGCTCGCGCGATCGAGCGCGTGGGCGCTTTGGCGCGAGGGTCAGAGGGATGCTGCGCGTGCAGAGCTCGAGAGAATCCTGGAGGAGGGATGACGTGTCTCCCGGGAGAGGGCACGGCCCGCAAGGGGACCGTGTACCTGGTGGGCGCCGGGCCCGGAAGCCCGGGCCTTGTCACGGTGCTCGGTCTCGACCTCGCGCGGACGTGCGACGTGCTGGTCTACGACAACCTCATGGCCGACGAGCTGGTCGCGCTCAGCGACGCGCGCGAGAAGATCTACGTTGGCAAGGCGGGCGGCCGGCACACCATGAGCCAGGAGGAGATCTCCTCGATCCTCGTCGAGAAGGCGCGGGCAGGCCTGTCCGTGGTCAGGCTCAAGGGCGGGGACCCGTTCGTTTTCGGAAGGGGCGGCGAGGAGTGCCAGGCCCTTCGCGCGGCAGGCGTCCCGTACGTGGTCGTGCCAGGGGTGACCGCCGGGATCGCCGGGCCGGCTTACGCCGGCATCCCGGTCACCCACCGTAACACGAGCAGGGGCGTCACGCTGCTCACCGGCCACTTCTCCCGCGACGAGTCCGTGGAGCTGCCCTGGGAGGCTCTGGCCGGCCTCGGGCACACGCTGGTCTTCTACATGGCGGTCGCCGCCCTGGGCCGCGTGCGGGAGAGGCTCATGGCGGCTGGCATGGGCGCTGCGACCCCGGTGGCCATCGTGGAGCAGGCCACGACCGGCTCGCAGAGATCGATAGTGGCCACGCTCGGGACCATCGAGGACGTGGCGGCCGCGAGCGGGGTGCGCCCTCCCGCGCTGCTCGTGATCGGCGACACCGTCGGCCTCGGCAGCACGCTCGAGTGGATGCCTCCGCTGCCGCTCGCAGGCCGGGTCGTGCTGTTCACCAGGGCCGCGGATCGCGACTACGACGCCATCCACAGGCTCAGGGACCTCGGTGCCAAGGTCATCGACGTCCCGGTCGTGAGGGCAGTGCCGCGGCCGGTCGGCGGGGAGATACGGTCCACGCTCGAGCGGCTCGGCGAACTCGAGGCCGTGCTCTTCACGAGCGGGGCCGCGGTCGGTTTCTTCTTCGATGCCCTCAGGGCATGCGGAAGGGACGCCCGGGCCCTCTCGTCGAGCAAGGTGATCGCCGCGACCTCCACCGTGAGGCGGGCGCTCGAGGAAAGGGGGATCGTGCCCGACGCGGATCAAGGCGGCATCGCCCCGGCCCTCGACGCGGCCTGCGTCCCGCGCCATGCCTCGGTCCTTGTCCCGAGGTCGTCGGCCGCTGGCCGCGACGCCCTCCACGACATCGAAGCCGCGGGCCGCAAGGCCCGGGCCCTGGTTGTCTACGACACGCAGCCAGCCGATCTGGATTGGCTCGAGGTCAAGCTGGCGGACAAGATGCCCGACGCCGTGATATTCCTGTCCGGGTCGGGCATTGCCGCGGTGCTGGATGCCGCTCCGTTGCTGGGCCGCGCCTCTCCGCGCCCGCTCTGGGCCTGCGTGGGCAGGCTGACCGCGCGTGTGCTAGTGGAACGCGGGTTTTTACCTGACATCATTCCCGCTACACCCGACGTGGACCTTCTCGTCGATTCCCTCATAGCAAGGCTCGCCCCCGGCCGGTGAACGTCCGATCAGTGACCATGTAACCTGTTGATATTGCTGTGTTTAATGTCACTGATTTAATAATGTTAGCATTTGCAAAAAAGCTTGACACGGTACAGGGCCTCCGGTATATACGGTGGGTTGCCCAAAGAGATGGGCGCAGCTTTTCGGAGAATAGGGTCGTTAAGAGACCCTGGGCAAAATAGTGAAGAAGCTGAAAGGAGGCTTGACACATGCCTAGCTTCGTCAACCCGGAGAAGTGCGATGGTTGCAAGGCGCTCGACAAGACCGCCTGCCAGCACATCTGCCCGAACGACCTGATGGTCCTCAACAAGGAGATCATGAAGACCTACAACCAGGAGCCCGAGATGTGCTGGGAGTGCTACGACTGCGTCAAGATCTGCCCGACGCAGGCCGTGGAGATGCGCGGCTACGCAGACTTCGTGCCGATGGGGGCGACGGTGACCCCGATGCGGAGCACGGACTCCATAATGTGGACCGTGAAGTTCCGCAACGGGACGCTGAAGCGTTTCAAGTTCCCCATCCGGACGACCCAGGAGGGGAAGGCCGAGCCTGCTGGTGGGTTCGCGGCGGGCGATGGCGATCTCAAGAGCCACCAGCTTTACACCGGTCCGGCGTCTCACGGCCTCCCGACGCTGACCCTTTTCAAGAAGTGAGGTGAAGCCATGGTAGCGCAGTTCCAGAACGTCGAAGTCACCACCGACCTCCTGATCCTGGGCGGCGGCATGAGCGCCTGCGGCGCGGCCGTGGAGGCCGCCCACTGGGCGAAGAAGAACAACCTCAAGGTCACGGTCGTGGACAAGGCGGCCATGGACCGGTCCGGCGCGGTTGCCATGGGCCTCTCGGCCATCAACCAGTACGTCGGCATCAAGGACGGGCAGAACACGCTCGAGGACTACGTGAAGTACGTCCGCCAGGACCTGATGGGCGTGACCCGCGAGGACCTCGTTGCCTCGATCGCGCGGCACGTCGACTCCTCGGTCCACCTGTTCGAGAAGTGGGGCCTGCCGATCTGGAAGGACGAGAACGGCGGGTACGTGCACGAGGGCCGCTGGCAGCTCATGATCAACGGCGAGTCGTACAAGGTCGTCGTGGCCGAGGCCGCGAAGAACGCCATCAAGGAGTGCGGCGGCGAGATCTACGAGCGCATCTTCGCCGTCGAGCCGCTCATGGACGGCGACAGGGTCGCGGGAGCCGTGGGCTTCAGCGTCCGCGAGAACAAGTTCTACGTGTTCAAGGCCAAGGCCGTGATCGTCGGCATGGGCGGAGCGGTCCACGTGTTCAGGCCGCGGTCCACGGGCGAGGGCCTGGGCCGCGCGTGGTACCCGCCGTGGAACTCGGGCTCCTC
The DNA here is from genome assembly GCA_964528945.1 of uncultured Myxococcales bacterium. Taxonomy (GTDB): domain Bacteria; phylum Myxococcota_A; class Polyangia; order DRWM01; family DRWM01; genus CAZGVR01. The sequence goes on along the minus strand of CAZGVR010000158.1, from coordinate 224 downwards.
GGCGTACTTCACGCTCAGGGCCGGCGCCGAGATGACCTGCCAGGAAGTCCGGTTCATCCCGGTCCGCTTCAAGGACGCCTACGGTCCCGACGAGGCGTGGTTCCTGATGTTCAAGGCCATGGCGACCAACGGGATGGACGAGAACTACATGCAGACGCGCAAGGACGAGCTGGAGAAATGGAAGCCCTACGGCGCGGTCAAGCCCGTTCCGGCCAACCTGCGCA
>CAZGVR010000157.1:0-8404 GCA_964528945.1 uncultured Myxococcales bacterium | reverse complement strand
AGGGTGGATCTGCTCCTCAAGCTCGCAGGGATCCAGGAGAAGAGGCTGCAGGACGGCGATGCCGCCTACGAGACCATGGCCCGTGCATTCGACATCGACCCGGGCCGGGAGGAGATCCGGACCCATCTCGAGCAGATCGTCGAGCAGAACGACCTCTGGTCGGTCTACGTCGACGAGTTGGAGTCGATCACGAAAAAGGTCGTGGACGCCTCGATCCTGGGTCCCATCCTCTTCGATCTCGGCAACATCTACCTCACGCGACTCGGGAGCGACGACCAGGCTCTTGCCACCTTCAACCGCTATCTCGGCTGCGGCCACGACGACCCCGTCATGGTCCTGGGGGCCAGCAGGGCCCTGATGAGCCTCTACGCGGCGCGGGAGAACCATGCCGAGCTGGTGCGCGTGCTCTCCATCCAGCTCCCGCTGCTGGACGACCCTTCCCTGAAGGTCGAGAACCTCCGCAGGATCGGCGAGATCCGGGAAGCCTATCTGGGCAAGCCGGACGAGGCGATCTCGACGTACCTCGAGATCCTCGACCTGTCCGCGGGCGACATGGATTCGATCCTCGCCCTCGAGCGCCTCTACGAGCGCACCCAGCGCTGGGAGGACCTGGTCGGCATTCTTCGCCGTCGCATGGAGGTCGGCGCCAGCCCGGAAGACTGGCGGTCGATCAGCTTCAAGATCGCGGAGACGTTCCGCGACCGGCTCGAGAACTCCGAGGAGGCGATCTTCACGTACCTCACGATCCTCGAGAAGGCCCCCGACAGGGAGGCCCTCCTCCGGTTGACGGACCTGTACGAGAAGACGGGCGCCGACAGGGATCTCGTCGACACGCTGGGCCGGCTGCGCGACCTCACCGAGGACACGGCCGAGAAGGCGTCGATAATCTTCAGGATGGGCGAGGTCGAGCGCGAGAGGGTGAAGAGCCTGGACGCCGCCGTGGTTCGCTACAGGGAGGTGCTCGAGATCGAACCGGCCCACCAGGGTGCGAGGGCGATACTCGAGAAGCTGGCGGCGGAGGACGACGTCAGGCTGGTGGTCGCCCGGATCCTGTCGCCCCTGTACGAGCGGGAGGAGAACTACGCCCGGCTCCTGGACATGATCGACATCGAGATCGCCGAGAGCCAGAGCCCGCAGGATCGCGACCGTCTGCTGAGGCGGGCGGCCGAAGTGGGCGAGATCGGGATGAGCGATCCGGATCGGGCTTTCCGCTACTACGCCAAGGCGCTCAAGCTCGTCACGGACAACCCCTCCTCCGCCGGGGTCGTGGCCGACCTGGAGCGCATAGCGGCGGACGCGAAGTCATGGTCCGCCCTGGTCGAGCTCTACTCCCAGGTCGCGCCGGACATCTACGACCAGGAGCTCCAGCTCAAGCTCTACATGCGGGTCGCGGAGCTCGAGCTGACCGAGCTCTCGCACCTGGACAGCGCTCGCGACTGGTACATCAAGGTCCTGGACATCGCACCGGGATCCATGCCGGCCGTCGAGGCCCTGGAGCGCATCTACTGGCAGCAGGAGGCGTTCCCGAGCCTGCTGGAGATCCTGAGGAAGAAGACCGATCTCGTGCAGGACCCGATGGAGAAGGCCGGGCTGCTGTTCAGGCAGGCCGAGATCTGCGAGGAGAAGCTGGAGGACCCCGCCCTGGCCATAGAGGCCTACGAGGCCATCCTCGAGATGGAGGAGAACCGGGACGCAGTTCACTCCCTCGAGCGGCTGTACGAGCGCACCGAGCGCTGGGGGAACTTGAGGGACATCGTGGAGCGGCAGCTGGAGTGGCCTGACGCGAAGGAGATCGATCTCCACCACAGGCTCGGGCTGATCCTCTCCACGCACCTGGGAGATCCGCAGTCGGCGCTGGATCACTTCAGGGAGGCCCTGCGGCTCGATCCCAAGCACGCCGAGACCGTGGGCATACTCGAGAAGTGGCTGGATGACTCCGCGTTCAGGGAGCAGGTCGCGGAGATGCTCGAGCCGATCTACCTGGCCGCCATGCGCCTCGACATGGTGCAGGCCATCATCCAGGTGAGGCTCGAGTTCGTCAAGGATCCCGCCCAGCGGCGCGAGCTCTTCCAGCGGTCGGGCATCATCTTCGAGGAGCAGCTGGAGGATCTGGAGGCCGCCTTCCGGGTCTACTCGAGGATGTTCGAGGAGAACCCGGAGGACATCGAGGTGCGCGGGCACATAGACAGGCTCGGAAACGTCCTGGACGCGTGGCCGCGCGTCGCCGAGATCTACCAGAGGGTCCTCGACGACCGGCTGACCGAGGACGCGGTGACCGGTGAGCTGGCCCGGCACCTGGGGCGCATCTACGACGGCAGCTGCGGGAACCCGGACGGCGCCGTCAACGTCTTCCGCCGCGCGCTCACGGTGGATCCCGCGGACCAGGAGGCTTTCAACTCGCTCGAGGCGATCTTCCACAGGGAGGGACGCTGGCAGGACCTCTACGACCTCTACCGCGACGTCGCGGACGGCCAGACCGATCTCGAGGTCAGGCGGAACCTCCTGTACCACATGGGCCAGCTCTCCGAGGAGAAGCTGGGGGATCGTGCAAAGGCCATCGACATCTTCCGGGAGGTGCTCGATCTCGAGCAGGGCGACCCGATCGCGGTCCAGTCGCTGGACAGGCTGTACTATTACGAGAAGCGGTTCCACGATCTCGCCGACCTCCTTCGTTACAGGATCGATCGGGCCTCCAACGCCCAGGAACAGCTGGAGCTCAAGTACCGCCTCGCCACCCTGCACGACGAGCACCTCGGCGATCGCTCGGGCGCGATCGACCTCTGCGAGGAGATCCTGGGCCAGGATACGGCCTACGTCGACGCGGTGGCCGCGCTCGAGACCATGCTCGACGACGCGGACAACAGGAATCGCGTGGCCCGCATCCTGATCCCGATCTACAGGGAACAGCAGGACTGGAACCAGCTCCTGAACGCGTACCGCGTCGAGCTCGAGTTCCTGACCGAGCCGATCGATCGCATCGAGCGGCTCCGCGAGATCGCGACGATCGCGGAGACCCGCCTGACGAACCCGGGCGCGGCCATGGACGCCTGGTGCCAGGCCCTGCTCGAGGATCCGTCGGACAGCGAGGTCGTCGGTCACCTCCAGCGTCTCGCCCAGCCGCTGGAGCGCTGGACGGATCTGGTCCAGGTCATGGAGAAGGCGATCGAGCGGACCGACATGAGCTCCGTGCGCTCGGGACTGCTCAGGCTGGCGGCCCGCATCCTCGACCGCCACATGGGCGAGTTCGAGAGGGCCGTGGCGACCTACCGTCGCCTCCTCGACGAGGAGGAGGGGGACATGGAGGCCCTGGAGGCCCTGGACTCCCTCTACACGATGCTCGGCAACTGGGAGGGGCTCCTCACCGCCCTCGATCTCAAGGTCCGCTACACGATGGACCAGGAGATCGCGAAGAACCTGCGTCGCCGCCAGGGGGAGATCAGCGAGGATCAGCTCCGGGATCCGGAGAGGGCGATCCGCTTCCTCGTGCTGGCCCTAGAGCTGGATCAGGCCGACGTCGTCACCCTCGACAACCTCGAGCGTCTCTACGAGCAGGCGTCGCGCTGGGAGGACCTCGAGTCCATCCTGGAGCAGAAGCTGGCGGCCGTGCGCGACGGCAACGCGAGGCGGGGAGTGCTCCTCAAGCTCGCCTCGCTGCAGAAGGACAGGCTCGAGAACAACGAGAAGGCGATCCGTGCCTACGAGTCGGTCCTCGAGGATTCGCCAGCCGACGTCGAGATCATGCGGGTTCTGGACGAACTCTTCGCGAGAACCGAGCGATGGGACGACCTGCTCCAGAACCTGGAAAGGCGCGCCGCGGCCACGACCCGTGACCAGGACGTGCAGGCCATCCTCCTGGACATGGGCGCACTGCTCGTGGAGAGGATCGGCGACATCGACCGGGCCATCGACGTGTACCGGAAGGTCCTCGCCATCGGCCAGAGCGACAGGGCCTTCACGGCCCTCGAGTCGATCGCCAGGGACGAGGCGCACAGGCTCCAGGTCATCGAGATCCTGGAACCCATCTACAGGAAGGGCGGGAGCTGGGACAAGCTGATCGTTCTGATGCGCCTGCAGCTCGAGATCGTCTCCGATCCTGCTGGGCGCGTGGACATGCGGCTCCAGATCGCCGATCTCGAGGAGACCGGGATGGGCGACCGCGGCGCAGCGTACGCGACGCTGCTGGCGGCGATCGGCGAGGACATCTGGAGCGACGAGCTCTACCGGCGGATCGAGGTCAAGGCCGAGCAGCTCGACAGGTGGCAGGAGTTCGCCGAGGCGCTCGAGCGCAAGGTCGGCTCCATCTACGACGCATCCGTCTCGTCCGAGCTCGACGCCAGGCTGGGTCGGATCTGGGAGGAGAGGCTCGGCAACATCGACAAGGCCATAGAAGCCCACCGTCGCATTCTCGATCAGGGCGTGGACGAGTCCGACGCCCTCGACTCCCTCGATCGCCTCTACTACCACACGCAGCGCTGGGAGGACCTGGCCTTCGTGATCCGGAAGAAGATGGAGGCCACCTCGGATCTCGGCGCGCAGAACGCCCTGGGCCTCAGGCTGGGCGAGATCCGCGACCAGCGCTTCGGCGACCTGGGCGGGGCAATAAAGGCCTATGCCGACGTGCTCGAGCGCACGCCGGACCAGCCCGACGCGATCCAGGCTCTCGAGTCCCTTCTCGATCGCGGGGAGCGCATGATGGAGATCGTGGAGCTGCTCGGCCCGGCCTACCGGACCGGAGCGCACCTCAGGAAGCTGCTGGATCTCCTCGATCTAAAGGCGTCCCTCCACGAGGCCACGGACGAGCGCGTGTCGGTGCTGCGCGAGGAGGCCAGGCTGGCCGAGGACGAGCTCAAGGATCCCGAGGCCGCCTTCCAGGCATACGGGAAGGCCCTGTGGGAAGCTCCGGACGACCGCGGTGTCATGGAGGAGCTGGAGCGGCTCGCCGAGATGCTGAACGGTTGGGAGCCGCTCGCCGATCACGTGACCCGGATCCTGGCCGAGCGCGAGCCGGATGCGGACGTGCGGAAGAGCATGACCCTGAGCGTAGCCAGGTGGTCCAAGGACCAGATCCGGGACCCGGAGGCGGCTGTCAAGTGGTTCAAGGCCTACCTCGAGATGTCGCCGGACGATCTCGATGCCCTCAGGTCCTACGAAGAGGTGCTGGACGCGCTCGGCCGGACGGAGGAGCTCCTCGGCGTCATGGAGAGGCGCGAGGCCCTCGAGTACGACTTCGAGGCGAAGAGGGCGACCCTGCGCAGGATAGCGGACGTCGCGACCAACCGTGCCGGCGATGCCGCGCGCGCTGCACGGGCCTGGGAGACCCTGGTCGGGATGGACGAGTCGGACACTGCCGCCGTGGACGCGCTTCTCGCCATCAACACCGCATCCGAGAGCTGGAAGCGCACGATGGAGCTCCTCGAGATCAGGATCCTCCACACGCCGGATGCGAGCGAGGCCAACCAGCATCGCCACAGGCTCGTGGACCTGCTCGTGAACGTGGCGAACGACGGCGACAAGGCCATCGACGTGCTCCAGGAGGTCCTTGCCGCGGATCCGGCAGACGAGGCCGCGACGCGGAGGCTGGAGGTCCTCTTCGAGAAGACGCAGAAGTGGTACGAGCTGAAGGAGCTGTTGATCGCGCGGCTGGATCGCACGGACGATCCGGCCCTCAGGGCCCACACGATGAAGAGGCTCGCGGATCTCGCGGAGAAGCGCTTCGAGGACCTGGACGAGGCGGTACGGTACCTCCAGGAGGCCTACGCGATCGACCCGCTCGACGGCGACATCCTGGGCAGCCTGGAGCGTCTCTTCTCCGGCACCGGACGCCTGGACGATCTGATTGCCCTCCTGGAGCGCAGGGCAGGCGAGGTTGCTGGCTCGGATCCCGCGACCGAGCTCGCCCTCCTCGTCAGGATAGGAGAGATCTACAGGAAGGAGCTGCAGGATTCCGAGAGGGCGGTCCAGTACTTCGAGAAGGTGCTGGAGCGCAAGCCCAACCACACGCTGGCGCTGTCCGCCCTCGCCGATCTCCACGAGCAGGCAGGCGACTGGCAGAGGTGCATCACGGTCCTCGACAAGGCCGCGCAGACAGCCGAGGACACGAAGGCGATGGGGAACATCTTCTATCGCATAGGCCTCATCAAGCGTGACAGGATGGACGACTTCTCGGGCGCGCTGGAGAGCTTCAATGCCGTCCTGGAGGTCGATCCCGAGCACCGGGCTGTCCTGGGGACGCTCAAGGAGCACTTCGCGAAGGAGGAGGACTGGGGCAGGTATGCCGCGATCCTCGAGGCCGAGGAGCGGATCACCGCCGATCCGGAGATCAAGGTGCCGCTGCTCCTCGATCTGGCGGCCATCATGAGAGACAGGCTCCGCGCTCCGGACCAGGCGCTGGGCTACCTGGAGCAGGCCAACTCCATGAAGCCGGGCAGCGTCGAGATCCTGACGACCCTCGTGGACGCCTACATCCTGGCCGGGCGGACCGCCGACGCCATTCCCCTCATCGAGGCGCTCATAAAGGCGGAGGAGACCAAGTCCGGCAAGCGATCCAAGAGCCTGGCGGTCTTCCACCACAGGCTGGGGATGGCCTACGAGAAGCAGGGAGACGTGCCCAGGGCGATCTCCGAGTACGAGGCCGCCAACAAGATAGATCTCACGAACTTCTCCGTGAACTTCAGCCTCGGCAAGCTGTACCACTCCCAGGGGAAGTGGGACGACTCGATGAAGCTGATGAGGCCTCTCCTGCTCCAGAACCTCGGGTCCGATCTCGACAAGGCCGACGTCTACCACTTGCTCGCCGAATGCCACGTGCAGAAGGGCGAGAAGCCCAAGGCGCTGTCCATGCTCGAGCGCGGCCTCTCGGTGAACAGGAACCACGAGGGGCTCAAGGCCCTGTCCGCGCAGCTCAAGGGCTAGATCCGGTCGACTGGTGCTCCCGCGGTCGTGCCTCGACCCGAGTGGCATGTCTCGGTGCCATTTTGTCCACGGGCCGCCGGGTCAATGCCTTCCGGGCAACGTACCCCGGGCCAGGGCTTGTCCCGGGAACCGTGATCGACTAGAAATGCAGCAAAACCGGGTCGTTCGATGCCGCCAGGAAATAGGCGGGCATTGGCAGGCTGGTTGCAGTACCGGGAGCAGTGAGGGTGCATGTTCTCGACTAGCCTCAGGCGGATCGCAGTGCTGGTGCCGGTGGTCGTCGTCGCGGCGGCGTGCGGCAAGCACTACATCCCGAACACCTCGGTCCCGGACAATCCCTTCAACCGCAAGGTCATCGCCTTCTGCGAGAAGTACAGGCTCGCGGTCGAGGAGAAGAACGTGGGCACGCTCCTGGTGCTCGCGTCCCCCGACTACTTCGAGGACGGATCCACGCCCTCGGGCGACGACGACTTCGACTTCGAGGGGCTCAGGGACGTGCTCGTGAGCCGCTTCTCGAAGATAAAATCCATCCGCTACGACATAAAGTACAGGAAGGTCACGGTGGATGACGACCTCGTGAACGTGGACTTCACGTACAGCTCCAGCTTCCAGGTCACGGTCGCCGGGCAGGACCACTGGTTCAGGAAGATAGAGGACAACCGCCTCGTCCTCGTGCAGATCGGCGAGCAGTTCAAGATCATGAGCGGAATGTGAGCGTGGAGTAGCGGTGATCCGCCGCATCCGCGAGTTCCTGGACCGCCGCCCGCTTCTCCTGGAGGCGCTGCTCGCGGCCGCGGTCGCGGCATGCGCCGCGCTCCTCTTCCTCCCTGCCCTGGGCAGGGACGGCCTCTGGGATCCCTGGGAGACGCACTACGCCGAGGTCGCGCGCCGCATGGTAGCGGACCGGGACTGGATCGTGCTCCGCTGGCACGACGAGATGTTCTACTCCAAGCCCGTCTTCCTGTTCTGGATCGTCGCGCTCAGCTTCGAGATCCTCGGCGTGAACGACCTTGCGGCCAGGCTGCCGGTCGCGATCTTCGCGGTACTGGGCATCGTCCTCGCCTACCACTTCACCAGGCTCATGTGGGGCCGCGTGCAGGCGCTCTGCGCGGCCGCCTGCCTGGCCACGATGCCCCTCTACGTCTTCGTAGCACGGCAGAACATCACCGACATGCCGCTCGTGGTGGCGATGACCGTCGGCGTGCTGGGCATCATGCACAGGCTCCACGAGAGGGAAGGGGCGCTCGCCTCGGCGCTGGTGGGCTACGCGTTCATGGGGATCGCGACGCTGTCGAAGGGGATCCTCGGCTTCGCATTGCCAGGCGCGGTCGTGCTCGTGTACATCATCATCACGGGCAGGTGGAGCCATCTGAGGCGGCTCGCGCTCATCCCGGGTGCGGGCGTCTTCCTGCTGGTGACCCTTCCCTGGTACGTGGCGATCTCGATCAAGCAGGGTCGCGCGTTCCTCTACCAGTTCTTCTCCCTGACCCCC
>CAZGVR010000156.1:4597-8443 GCA_964528945.1 uncultured Myxococcales bacterium | reverse complement strand
CGAGGAACGCGCCGAACGCCGGCTCGATCGAGATCGTGTCCATGCGGATGCCCAGGTTCGCGGCGAGCGCCGCCGCGTCGCGAAGGCTTCCGGGCGAGGAGTACCTGGATGGCATGGCGAGCGCCCTCACGTTCCGCTCGCCGAGCGCCACCGTGGCCAGCGTCGCGACCAGCGCGGAGTCGATCCCACCGCTCAGGCCCAGGAACACGCGCTCCGCGCCGCACTTCCTCACGTAGTCGCGTATCCCGAGCACGATCGCGCTGCATAGCGTCTCCTCGCGCGAGGCCGTCCACTCAGCGGCATGGCCCGAGACCGCCCCGTCTCCGCCGATCTCCGCCACGAGGAGGGCCTCCTCGAAGAGCGGGGCGCGCACCCTGGTCAGTCCGGAGGCGTCCGCTGCCAGGCTGCCGCCGTCGAAGATCAGCTCGTCGTTCGCGCCCACCTGGTTCACGAGGACGACCGGGACCCCATGCTTCCGCGCGATCTCCTGGATCATGGATTCGCGGAGCCCGGGCTTCCCGTCGCCGAAAGGGGACGCGCTCGGGTTCAGTATCAGGCGCGCTCCGGCGCCGACCAGATCCCCGACCGGGTCGCTGTCGTAGAGCGGCCGTCCGGCGGGAGGCAGGGTGTTCCAGGCGTCCTCGCAGATCGCGATCCCCACCCTGGTCCCGCCGATCTCCACCACGCCGCTCCCGCAGCCCGGCTGGAACCAGCGGTCCTCCTCGAACACGTCGTAGCTGGGGAGCAGCCTCTTTGCGTACGAGAAGACGACCTTGCCCCGGGCGAGCAGGGCGACCGTGTTCAGGTACGGCTTGCCCGTGCCGGACCGGTTCGGAGCCGGGAGCCCGACCATCAGGGCCGGCCCGGAGGCGGTCGCGGCGGCCAGATCTCTTGCCGCGCGATCGCAGGCGTCCGCGAGCCCGGGCCGCTCGAGCAGGTCCCTGAGCGGGTACCCGGCGAGGCTCATCTCCGGGAAGATCGCGAGGTCCGCGCCGAGCGTGGCCGCGCGCCTCGCCGTCTCGATCGTCCGCTCCAGGTTGCCGGCCACGTCCCCGACGACCGGGTTCATCTGTGCGAGCGCGATGCGCATGCGCCGAGTCTAGTGGGTCACGCGCCCGCGTCAAGCCGTCCGCCCTGCCGTCCGCCCTGCGGGCGTTCACCGCCGCCCGCGCCCGCCCGCGCCTCGCGGGCGCTCCCCCTCCCCCCGCCCCTGCCCCCCCGCGGCCCGCTGCTGCCCGCCTCGCCCGTGCCCCGCGGGCGTCCTCCTCCCCCCAACTATCGCCCTGTTCAAGCCCCGACTCCCCCACCCGGCTTCGGCGTCATCGGGGGACCAGGAAACTTCTCAAGGGCAATCTCCGATGATCGAGCCTCGATGAGCCGTCGACGCCAGTCCTCATGACGCGCCATGACGCCATCAGGCAACTGTCGCTGCCGATCCCATCTTCATGGGGGGGCGCCAGGCCCGGTTCGGGACCAAAGCCATCCGGCCGCAGGGTCGGAGTTCCCCATCGTCTCAGATCGGTCCACGCGGCCCGCCACCCTGTCCACGTCACGCTGCGCGCGGACCTGGGCTGCCTGCGCGATCGCCAGCTCTTTCCGGCGGTCCGGGATGCCATCTCGAGCGCCTCCTCGGCGAGTTTCCGGGTCGTTCGTTTCTCGATCCAGGCGAACCACGTGCACCTGCTGCTGGAAGCCCACGATTCGAAGACGCTATCGAGAGGCATGCGAGGCCTGACCATCAGGATCGCGCTCGCGGTCAACAGAGCCCTCGGACGCCGCGGGCCGGTCTGGAACGACCGCTACCACCGGCGCGACCTCTCGTCCCCGCGCGAGGTCCGCAGCGCCCTGGTCTACGTGCTGCTGAACTGGAAGAAGCACGTTCCCGGAGCCTTGGGCGTGGATCCGTGCTCCTCGGGTCCGTGGTTCGACGGGTGGCGCGACCGCGCGAATGTGTCGACGCCCGAAGCGAAGTCGCCAGTTGTCGCACCCCGGACATGGCTGGCATCGGTCGGCTGGCGGTTGCACGGCCTCTTATCGACGTCCGATGCCCCAACGAGTATCCGATGCATGCCCGCTCGCGCCCCGCGGTTGTCCCCCTCCCCCCAACTATCGCCCCGTTCAAGATCCACGTTCCATGTCCCATGTCCCGCGTGTCGCGGGTCGCGCAGCGAGTGCAGCGCAGCGAGTGCAGCGCATCCGGGCTCGAGCAGGACACCCCGTCCGCCCGGCCGCCCCTTCCGGGGGAAGTATCTATATGGTCATAGGTTGATCGCCGCGGCCGTCAGGGCCATTCCGCCCGCGAGCGCGTCGCGACGAGGGTGAACCCGATGTTCGGACTGGGACACTGGGAGATTCTGGCGATAGTGGCCGTGATCCTCCTCCTCTTCGGCCCCAGCAAGCTCCCCGCGCTCGGCCGCTCGATCGGCGAGGGGTTCCGCAACCTCAAGAAAGGCCTGGCCACGGACAAGGAAAAGGACAGGGCCGACCCCGGCGAGAAGCGCATCGAGCAAGGCGAGGGACAGGAAGAAGAGAAGAAATGATCAGGGTCAGAAGGAAGATCCGGGAGATGGAGACCTCCTCCACCCTGGAGATAGCAGCCCTGGCCGACGAGCTGAAGGCAGCTGGCCACAAGGTCATCCCCTTCGCGGCCGGGCAACCCGACTTCCGGACGCCCGATCACGTGTGCCGGGCGGCGGGCGAGGCCATCGCCGCCGGGCTCACGGGCTACACGGCGAGCGCAGGGCTGCCAGAGCTCAGGGACGCGGTCGCGCGCCACTACTCGTCCAGGCTCCGAGTGAAGCTGGACAGGTCGAACGTCGTCATCACGGTCGGCGCGAAGCACGCGCTCCATCTCTTCATGATGGCGACCCTGAACCCGGGGGACGAGGTCATAGTGCCCGCGCCCTACTGGGTCTCCTACCCGACCATGATCGAGTCGGCCTCCGCCCGGCCCGTGATCGTGGACTGCGGTCCGAAGAGCGGTTACAGGCTCTCCCGCAGGGCCTTCCTCCACGCCGTCACGAAGAAGACGCGGCTCCTCCTCCTGAACTCGCCGTCCAACCCCACGGGCAGCGTGTATCCGCGCGCCGAGATGGAGTCGCTCGCGGGCGCAGCCCTCGAGAAGGGCGTGCCCATCCTCTCGGACGAGATCTACGAGCACCTGGTCTTCGGATCGGCGGTCCACGTGTCGCCGCTCACCCTGTTCCCCGACAGGTTCGCGGACATCGCCGTGGTCAGCGGGCCGAGCAAGACCTTCTCGATGACGGGCTGGCGCGTCGGGTGGCTCATTGCCGCGCCCGAGGTGGCGAAGGCCGTGGCAAAGGTGGTGGGCCAGACCACCTCGTCGACCGCGACGTTCGCGCAGAAGGCGTGCGTGGCCGCCCTCGACGGGGACATGGGCTTCCTCCGGGAATGGACGTCGCAGTACGTTGCGCGCCGCGACGCCATGATTGAAGGCCTGCGTGCCGTCCCGGGCGTCGAGCCGTTCGTGCCCGAGGGCGCCTTCTACCTCTGGGTCGGGGTGAAGGACCTCGTCGCGAGGAGGTTCCCGGACGGGAGGCCCGTCGGAACCGCGGCCGCGCTCGCCAGGTGTCGTGCCAATAGAAGAGGAAACGATGGTTCTTGCGGGCGTGATCGGCCTGATACAGCGGCGGTTGGCGCGGATCGCCTATGCCGGTCGAAAAGGATACCAGCGGCAGCCGAAGAATATCGTCGAGCGTCCGAAAAGAGCCGGGCAGCGGGATCGGCGCTTGCGCGGCCCGGACCGCCTCGGGCGAGTACAACTGGATGGATGAAGGCCGGCTCATCGAACAGGAAGACGCCGCCGGAACGGTATGACTCCCACTC
>CAZGVR010000156.1:2383-4587 GCA_964528945.1 uncultured Myxococcales bacterium | reverse complement strand
CGAGCACGTGGCCAGCGTGCCAGGGGCCGCGTTCGGAGCCGACGACTACCTGAGGCTCTCCTTCGCCACTTCCATGGAGAACTGCAGGGATGGAGTCGAGAGGATCGCGAGGGCGGCTGCCCGCCTCCTCCCGGCCCGCTGAGACCGGCGTGGCCCCCGAGACCCAGCGAGGCCCATCGCGCTTCATCACCTGGGTGCTCGCCCTGACCGCCCTGGCGATCGCCTTCCTCGCGCTGTGCCAGAGGCAGAAGACCCTGCCGGAGCTGTCCGGCTGGGACTTCCACCTGAAGTACGCGCGCAAGGTGCTGGTCCTTTCGGATCGCCCGGAGCTGCTCTCGACCCTGGCGCCCGGCGTCGTGCTCGTCCCGCGGGCGTCCGATCCTGCCGCGTCCGCGCTCGCCGACGGCACGGACGGCGAGGCCTTCTCGGCCGCGCTTCGCGACGCGGGGTACGGCGGCGTGATCGTGGACGCCGGTCTCGATCCCGGGCCCACGACCGCACCGCTAACCGCGGCCCAGAGGCTGTCTCGCTTCCAGGGCGAGCCCTGGTTCACGGCGCTCATGCTGCGCGAGGAGGCCGGGCTGTTCTCCCCGGCCGCCCCGCCGGATCCGGGCGACGGCGTGCTCGCGTTCCTCGTGAGGGCCGCGAGGAAGATCCTCGAGGGGGGATCGGATGCCGACGCCAGGGCAGGAGCGCCGGCCTTGGCCGTCAAGGCGGTCGCCGGGGACGAGTACGAGGTGGCGCTCCAGCTGGCCGATCTCCCTCCTCGCGATCCAGGCAGCAAGAAGGCCAGGGTCGTGCGCCAGGACCTCTACGTCTCGGGCACGGGCGCCACCCTCGTCGACGCGGCCATCGGCGCCGCGCGGGCGCTTTCCGACAGGTACGGGCGGGAGGCCGGCAACGGCGCGAGCCTGCCCGAGGCCGTCCAGCGGCTGAGGATCGAGCTTCACGTCATGCGGTCCTTCGCCCTGGTGGATCACCTGGCCGGGGACGCCCCTGCCGCGGACCGACAGGCGTTCCTCACGCGGGTGTTCACGCCCGGGCTGTACGGCGTGACCCTGAACTGGATCCCCGTGCGTGCGGACCGAATCGTTCCCAGAGCCGGGTACCGCTTCCGGCTTCCCTCGGACGCGGTCTACTGGGGGCGCGCGGACGCCAGGCACGTGCTCGAGCGGATACTCAAGGACGCGCACGTTGGCTCGGTGGACGACCTCGGAGCCGACGCGAACGTCGTGCTCGACAGGCTCTCGACCGTGCACGTCATGGAGTCCGAGCCGGGCGGCAAGGTGGAGCGCCTCTTGCTCGGAAGGGTCGTGGAGCCGGTCACTGCAGGCCATTCCTCCTCGACCCTGATGGCGTCGGTGGCCGAGCGCCTGGTCTCGGGCATGGACCCGGAGGGCCGGTTCGCGCCCGGCTACCTCCCGGACCGCGACATGGCGTGGCCCTCGACCGGCTGGTCGGGCGGAGCGCCCTACGATCCCCTTGCCCACTGCCTGGGAATGACGGCGCTGTACGAGGCGGCCGGGAGGACCGGCAGCCCGTCGCTTCGTGCGGCCGCCGACGCCGCTCTCGATCACGCGCTCGCGTGGATCGGCCCGTGCCCGGGATGCGTGCCGCCGGACGTGTCGCGTCCCCTGCCCGAGGACGCGGTCTTCCCGGTGCAGGGCGGCGAGGCGCGCCTGTCGGTCGCCGCGCTGCTCCTCGCGGGCATCGGGCACCGTCTCGACGGCTCCCCGGGTGCGGATCGGAAGGCGCTCCTTGCGAAGCTGGGGCCCGTGGCCGCCGGCCTCGCGAGCTTCGTCCTCCACATGCAGAGATCCGACGGGACCTTCGACACCGTGCTCGCGCCATACGGCCCGCGGCCCCATGACACGTCCGAGCCGGCTGCGGCCGGCATGGCGCTCGCCGCGCTGGCCGGCTACCAGGCGATCGGCAGGGACGACCGCATTCCCGATGCGCTCGCCCGCGGCTTCGGGGCGTGGGAGCGCAGGGCAACGGCTGCCGCGTCCGCGTCCGCGGCCGGGTTCCCTGCCGCGTGCGACGTCCTGGCCCCGACGGCCGCCTGGATGGGCCTGGCCGCTCTCGAGGCATCGCGGCACGGGCAGGCCGGGGACCTGCCCGCGAGGGCCGCTCGATCGGGCGCGGATCTTCTCCTCGAGCGCTGCTTCGTGGGGACCGAGGCGGCGCTCGCCCCGGTCCTCGCC
>CAZGVR010000156.1:1851-2373 GCA_964528945.1 uncultured Myxococcales bacterium | reverse complement strand
GTCCTACGACGGCGGGGCAGGCCGGATCCCGGGTGCCGGCGACGTGCTGGCCGCGGCCGCGGTGGCGGCCGCGCTCGCCCTGGGGGGTGCGGACGGCCCGTCTTCGGCCCATCTGGATGAGGCCGTGGAGACTGCCGGGAGGCTCGCCGGCATGCTGGTGGTTCAGCCCGGGAAGAACGATCACTTCTACCCCGTGCCGGGGAAGGCGAGGGGCGGGGTGGCCCGTGACCTCCTGAAGAGCGAGCAGAGGACCGAGTTCGCCTTCCAGGTGATAGCCTTCCTCTCCTGCCTGGGCGAGGGAGCGTGATTGTCCCAGGGGGGTGCTAGTCTCCTCCGTTGATGGAACCCATGAGTCTATCCGGGCATAGACGTTCGAGACCGGCACCCGACGCGGCCGCAGAAGTGCAGCGTCCACTCCCTTCCGAGCGCGTGTTCAGCCTCGTGGCGACCCTCATGGGCGCGGGCCGCCCGCTCACGCGCGAGGAGCGGGCGGCTAGAGCCAAATTGGAAATCAGTACTCAC
>CAZGVR010000156.1:0-1841 GCA_964528945.1 uncultured Myxococcales bacterium | reverse complement strand
CGCTCACGCGCGAGGAGATCTTCGAGAAGCTCGGCGAGCTCTACGTGCCGCACGGCCACCCGGAGCCGGATCCCGAGACCCTGAGGAAGATGTTCGAGCGCGACAAGCTCCTCGTGAAGGAGATGGGCATCCCCCTCGTCACCGTGGAGGGCGGCGGCGGGCGGGAGGACCTCGATGAGGGGGCCGTAGGGTACAGGATAGCGGAGGAGGGCCTGCACGCTCCACGGCTCGACCTGGGCCGGACGCAGAGGCTTCTGCTCATGGCGATCGCGAGGGCCGCGGTCGAGGCGCCCGGGTTCCCCCTCTCGCAGGATCTCGCCATGGCAGTGCACAAGATCCTGCTCGCTTCCGGTGTCCGGTCCGGGACCGGGCCGGATACCGGGGATGCCCCCTTCAGGCTCATCGAGTCCGGATCGTCCGGCCCCGGGCGCGCCGCCGACGCCCGGCTGGTCGAGATGGCGCTCGGGGCCGTCCGCGAGCGGAGATCGGTGATCATCGACTACAGGGACGCCGACGGGCGCGTCACCTCCCGGACCGTGGACCCGTGGGGGCTGGTTCGCGCTGGCGGTACCTGGCTCCTCGCTGGCCACTGCCACCTTCGCAAGGCGCAGCGGACCTTCGCCCTTCACCGGGTCTCGCGCCTCGAGCTCGTGCGGCCCACAGGCCGCGGACCGGACTTCGATCGCCCGTCCGGATTCGCCGTGGACTCGATCGCCAGGGAGCATCCGCACGAGTACCCGGTGCACGACCCGGTGACCGTCGTGATCGAGTCCGATCCAGACTTCGCGTTCAGGGTGGAGGCGCTGACCGGGTGCACCTCGTCGGCGGGCGAGGGCGGTTGCATGCGGTTCGAGATCGAATCGCGCAATACGGACGCCCTGGTGGACATGGCCCTGGCCCACGGCCCGAGGGTGCGGCTGGTCGGGCCTCCAGACCTGAGGAAGCGCGTGATCTCGAGCGTCGAGGCCCTTGGGACCGCTCCTTCCGGCGGCCGCCCGAGGGCAGGGTCCAGGCGCGCGGCCGCCAGATCCGGATCCGGTCCGCGCACCCAAAGGGCGGCAAGGGCCGCGATCCGGGACGACGCGCCCAGGAGGCTCGCCCGCTACACGTTCCTTGTCTCGTACCTCTCGCGATGCGAGGAGGCGGATCTCGAGGATCTCGCTCGCATCATGGGGGTCACGGAGGCCGCGGTCCTCGGGGACATCGAGCGATTGAGCCTCTGCGGCGTCTACCCTTCGACCGAGTTCCGGCTCTTCGACGTCTCGGTGGACGCGGGACGCGGCAAGGTGCGGCTCTGGCGCAACCCCGTGCCGGGCCTGGGCAGGCCCGTGGCCCTCACGAGCCGCGAGCTGGCGGCCCTGGCGCTCGGCGTCAAGCTCGTGAGGGACGGTATCGCACCGCCGCTGGACTGGGCCGCGGATCGGGTGATCGAGGGGGTCATGGAGATGGCCGGCGAGCACCTAGCAGCGGCCATGGCCGAGATAGAGAAGTGCGTGAACCTCGGGTCCTCGCGCGATCTCTCGTGGGAGGTGTTCCACGAGGTTTCGGCCGCCGCGAGCGGGAGGCGCCGCATCGAGATGGAGTACTACACGGAGAGCAGGGACAGCCTGGGACCGAGGGTCGTCAGGCCCTACGTCGTGGCCTGCGCCGCCGGCCGGTGGTACCTGGTGGCCTGGTGCGAGTGGCGCGGCGACGTCAGGACCTTCCGGATGGACCGCATCCGCTCCGCGAGGCCCGCGGGCGGATGCTTCGAGGTCCCGGCGGGGTTCGATCCCGAGAAGCACATGGGCGGCGGCATCTACGCCTCGAACAGCACAGTTCTGACCAATACAATCACTCTC
>CAZGVR010000155.1:4780-8478 GCA_964528945.1 uncultured Myxococcales bacterium | reverse complement strand
GTCGCCATCCACCAGGACGGGTGAGTACGCGCATTCACCGGTCGAGGGATCGCAGTGGTCGATGGTGCAAAGGTCCGAATCGTCGCAGTCGACGTCCGCCGTGCAGGGCGGTGTGACTTCCTCGACATCCCCATCGTCGGATTCCTGCTCCGCTTCTTCCGTGGGATCGCCGGCGTCGGTATCGGCATCCGCATCACCGCTGATGTGCTCACTTCTGCCGCAGGATCCTACGGCAATAACGAGCAGGGAAATCCCGAAGGAAAGAAGAAATCGGGAACTCCTCACCATCGTGGCAATACTGGCACGGACTACAGGCAAGTCAAGCACCAAGGAGGCATGGGCCGGCTACCAGCACATGTCCACGCAGCAGACCCGTCCGGGCTCGCAGGCGAGGCCGCCTGGTGCGTCGTCCCAGCAACCGGTGCACGCGGCCGCGGCCACGCAGTTGGCCTCGCCGGAAGCGGAGCAGGGGCTCCACGGGGCCGCGACGCAGCACCATCCCTCCATGTCGCAGCCGGCGTGCGGGTCCGGATCCCCGGGCTGTACCCGGCCGGGCAGAGCATCCAGCGCGCGCCGGAGCAGAAGCCACCCGCGGCCGCGCACGCGGGCGCGGTGTCGTCGAGCCAGTCGGCGGGCACCTCGGTCTGCCAGTCCGCCGGGACGTCGGGCGGCACGTCCGCCGGCGTGTCGGGCGGCACGTCCGAGGGATCGACTACGACGTCGGTCGCGTCCGGGCACTCGGAGCAGCACGAGCAAGTGAGGACATCCACGGGGACATCCTCGCACAGGCCGAAGCAGCCGCCGCAGCTCGTCCCGCAGCCGCAGGAGCAGTCGAAGCACTGCATGACCTCGCAGTCCAGGTCCGGCCCGGGATCCACGCTCCCTGCCCCGGTCACCTGATGCACCGCACCTCGACGCCGGCGTCCAGGCGCTTCCAGTCCACGTCGGCGGTTAGCACCGGGACACGGCGGAGCCTGCCGAGCGCGAGGCAGGCCCTGTCTCCAAGCGACAGGCCCAGCGGCCGGACCACAGGTAGCAGCCCGGCGGCCACGACGCAGAGATCCTCGTCGAAGGGGACCCACTCCACGCCCGCGCCGGCCAGGCGCTCCATGACCGGGGCCGGGTCGTGGCCGTCTCGCGCGAACCGGCCCAGCGCCGCGCAGAGGTTCACGGTGGTCATGCAGGTCTCGGGCATCGCGGCCGCCACGCGTTCGTGCCCCTTCTCCCGGAAGAGGAACGCGAGTAGCGCGGATGCATCCAGCGCGATCATCGCTCCTTCTCCGATTCGCGCCTGCGTTCCCTGATCAGATCCTCCACCACCTTCGCGGGCTTCCTGCGTCCGTACAGCGAGGATACCCACGCCTGGAGCCCGCCCGAGTCGAAGCGATCCCTTTCGCCTGAGCAAGCCCGCGTGATTATCTCCCTGGCTTCCGCTTCCATGCTCCTGCCCGCCTTCGCGGCCTTTATTCGCAACCGCACATGCACATCGTCGGGAAGGTTCCGGATGTTTATCGTGGCCATGCCATCATTGTAGGCATTGATGTCATTGCCGTCAATCGCCCGTGTCGGACTCATGGCACCTTCCGGCAAACGCACTAAATGAGTGGAGATACGGAGGATGAGCCATGGAGCACCGTTGCCGCCGGCTGGCGCCGGGAACGATCCTGGGTGCGCTGGCGCTCGCGGGGATGATGGCTGCAGCGGGAGGCTGCAAGGAGTCGTCGGACGGCGTTGACGCGAGCACCGACGATGTCACGGAGGGCCAGTCCTACCACTACGTGCTGATCGAGGATCTCGAGAATCCGCCCTCGGCCGGCGGCAGGGCAGGCGCGGACATGGACGGCGTCGAGTTGATCAACGGGTCCGGGAGCTGCTACGCGTCCACGGTCCACGAGAGCGGGTTCGGGGCCGGCGACGACGGAGACGCCCAAGACACGAACCAGGCGCTCGGTGCGCCGGAAGGGACGTGCGACGCAGCTCCGGCGACCTGGGTCAGCCTGGGCGGCGATGGCGGCTACCTCGTCGTGAGCTTCACGGGCCTCGCCGAGATCCGCACGGGCGATACGCTGCGCATCCACTCCTGCGACGCCGTGGGCGGCACGTACGACGCAATGGTGGGGGTTTCGAACACACCCTCGGATCCCAACTGGGTGCAGGTCATCACGGATGCGACGGGCACGGCCTCAGCTACCGTTCCCACCCTGCCGATCGTGCCGCTTCCCTAGCAGCCGGACGGTTCCGGTCCGTTCCGCCGTCCTTGACTTTTTGAACGACCATTGATCATTATCCGCGAATTCCACTCAACAGGAGGAACTAGATGCAGAAGTCAGCATGCAGACTGGTCCAGGCGGCAGCGGTCGCGGTGGTTCTTCTCGGAACCGCAGCGTGCGGTCCAGCGCGGTACCTCATCGTGAACGAGCCGAAGCCGGCAACTGCCCCGGCCGATGGCACTGCAAGGGTCTACTTCGTGATGCCCGGGTCCCGCCTCAAGGCCACCGCGGTCATCACCGAGGAGACCAAGTCCATCGGTTACGTGCAGAACGGCACATGGTTCTGGGTCGACGTGCCAGCGGGCCAGCACATCTTCCTATCGGCCAACGGCGGGAACGTGTCCGCCCTGGATGCAACGGTCGAGGCCGGCAAGAGCTACTTCGTGAAGATCTTCGTGACACCAGGCTTCAACGCCAACCACGTCTACATGCAGGGCACCTGCCAGGCGGACGAGGACTGGGCCAACCGCCAGGCCTGGCTCGACTCCTGGAAGCAGATCAAGGGCAACCCCGAGTACATGACCGCCTGGGACGCCTCCAAGAGCGACAACATGGCCTCCTACGTGGCCAAGGTGAAGGGCGGCGAGGGCGACGTCAAGAAGATGACGGCCGAGTGCGGCGAGTAGCACCCCGCCTTCAGATCGGGCCGCGCATGTGGATCAGCTCTATGGTCCTCACGGCCCCGGCACCGCACAAGAGCTCGACCAGATCCGGCTGATCCTCGACCAGCAGGTGGAGCCGATCCGCGCCCGGCAGAGCGTGGGGACGCAGGCCCTCGAGCAGGGCCCTCGCGGCCGCAGGCTCGCGGACCTTGAACGGGAAAGCGCCCGGGAAGCCAGGATCGAATCGAGCGAAACCGACCGGTGAACCACCCGTGGAGTTCTGGTCCAGGAGCACTGCCAGGACCTGGCCGGTGACGGTCCTGAACCATGCGAGCTGACCTGCCGGGAGATCGAAGGCCTGCTCCAGCCGCTCGTCCTCGCCCGGCTCCACCGGGCCGACCTCCAGCCGCCGGCCCGCGGCCGGCAACCGTTCCACGGCCGGCCACTCGAGGGTCAGGCCGGTGGAGCGGTGCGCCTCCCTCATGCCCATGCGCTGGTAGAGCCCGATAGCAGGCTCGTTCCCGACCTTGACGTTGAGCCGCCATGCCCTGCAGCCCGCGCGCCGCAACCTGGCCGAGACCTCATCGAGGAGCACGCGTCCAAGACCTCCCCCGCGCGCTCCCACGCTCACCGCGAGGTTGTGGACGTAGCCCTCGCTCGCGAGCGGCACGTACCACGCGTACCCGGCCGGACGGCCGCCCACCTCGGCAATGATCGAGGTCGGCACGTACACGTGCTCCCACGTCGCGCGATCCGGAGGCTCGTGCGGATCCCCCAGGCCGGCGTGCCAGTCCAGGAATTCGTCGTAGTCGCCCGCTGCCGCAGG
>CAZGVR010000155.1:0-4770 GCA_964528945.1 uncultured Myxococcales bacterium | reverse complement strand
CTTCCTGTTACCCATCATAGGCCGGGATCGGGCCCAGCAAAACCCCTTGAAAAAACCACCGGCAGGGTGCAAATAGTGGCTCGGGCTCGAGAAGTCCGTTTGCCCCGATGATCCCTATAGGGCTGGTGGTCCCATGCTCAGAACTTTCTGCCTGGAGAGCGGACGGGTCGCGGAACGCTACGACGGGTCCGGGACCATCCTGGTGTACGTGAATCCGGACGAGAACGAGAAGAAGTATCTGACAGGCACGCTCGTCCTCGACGAGCACACCATGAACTCCTCGCTCGACCCGGACGAGCTTGCCAGGCTCGAGTTCGAGCCCGAGCACGTGGCGCTCATCTACAAGCGCCCGAAGATCTTCACCGGGAACCAGGAGGACTTCTTCTTCAAGGTCGCGTCCACCGGCCTGTTCCTGTTCAAGCAGAAGCTCGTGATGCTCGTGGCGGACGACGTGCCTCTGTTCGAGGGCAAGCAGTTCACCAAGGTCGCCTCGCTGCCGGACCTGATACTGAGGCTCATAAACCGGACGACGAACCTCTACCTCGAGAACCTCAAGATCATCAACCAGATGACCGACGACCTGGAGAAGAAGGTCAGCTCCTCCATGGACAACAAGTTCCTGCTCAACCTGTTCATCCTGGAGAAGAGCCTCATCTACTACCTGAACGCCATCAACTCGAACTCGATGCTGATCGAGAAGATGAAGTACTACTCCACGAAGTTCGACTTCGCCCAGGACAGCCTCGAGTTCCTCGAGGACATCACGATCGAGAACACGCAGTGCTACAAGCAGGCCGAGATCTACTCGAACATCCTCGCCGGCCTGATGGACGCGAGGGCGTCGATCGTCAGCAACAACCTGAACGTGCTGATGAAGACCCTCAACATCATCACCATCTGCATCATGGTGCCGACCCTGATCGTGAGCATCTTCTCGATGAACGTGGACCTGCCGCTCCAGAAGTTCCCGGACATGTTCTGGGTCATCCTCGGGATGGCGACGATCTCGGTGGTCGCCTTCATGCTCGTGTGGCGGTACAGCCAGCGAAAGCGCTGATCAGGGAGACGCGACGCTCTCGAGCGACCGGCGGACGAGCGTGCGCAGGATCCGCGTCTTGAACCCGTTGAGCTGGAGCGGCCTGGCCCCGGAGACCGCGAGGTCGGCCACCCTCTCCATGCTCGCCGCGTCGAGCCGCTTGCCCTCGAGCCAGTCCTCGGCCTCCCGGGCGCGGACGGGCACGGGCGCGACAGCACCGAGCACGATCCGCGCGCTCCTAACGCGTCCGTGGCGAACGTCGAGGACCGCGGCGACGCTCACTATCGGGAAGTCGATCGAGTTGCGGATCCGGAACTTCATGTAGCACTGCCGCGCCCCCCTTGGCTGCGCCGGGATCTGGACGCCAGTCACGATCTCCCCCTTGCCGAGCGCGGTCGTGCTGGAAGGCCTGGCCGCGAAGAAGTCGGCGGCCGCGATCGTGCGGCCGGTGGTCCTCACCCGGGCGTCGAGCGCCACGAGCGCGGGCGCGAGATCCGAGCAGCTCACGGCGACGCAGCCGCAGTTCAGGCATCGGCCGGCCTCGTGCTCGAACGCGCGCACGTCGAACCCCGGCGCATCCTCGGCGTCCAGGGAGCCGCCGGCCCGCCCGGCGAGCACCGGGCGCGGCGAGCGCTCCTTTCTCGAGAGGGCAGCCACGTTGACGCCGAACAGATCGTCGCACGACGCGTCGGTAGCGGGGATCGACGTGGATTCGCGACCCCTCATGGAGGCATCGATGGAACGGGCAGCCCGCCGCCCGGCGGCGATGGCCTCGATGATGGAGGCAGGGCCGGTCACGGTGTCGCCTCCCGCGTACACGCCGCGCATGCTGGTGGACATGCGCTCCCGGTCGACGTCGATCCGCCCCCTGACCCTACGCAGAGAGGCGCCGGCGTAGGCGAGGTCCGGGCTCTGGCCTATCGCGAGCAGGATCCGGTCCGCCCTGACCGTGCGAGTAACGCTCGTGTCCAGCCTCGGGCGGAACCGCCCCTGCTCGTCGAACACCGACGTACACCTCACGAGATCCATGCCGCGGACCCGACCGCCCTTCTCGATGATCGCGCCCGGACCCCAGGAGTCCAGGATCCTCACGCCCTCGCGCTCGGCGTGCGCGACGTCATCGGGGAAGGCCGGCATCTCGCCCCTTCCCTCGAGGCAGGCCAAGACGACCTCCTTCGCACCGAGCCTGAGGGCGGTGATGGCCACGTCGATCGCGACGTTGCCGCCGCCGATCACGAGCACCTTCCGGCCGGGCGCCTTCCTGTCACCGAGCTTCACGTGCACGAGGAACTCCAGGCCGGATCCGAGCAGATCCTCGTGCTCGATGCCCAGGCTGCGCTGCTTCCAGGCTCCGGTCGCGAGGAACACCGCGTCGTGCTCGCGCCTCAGCGAAGCCAGCCTGGGGGCCACGCCGACCTCCACGCCGAGCTGGAAGCGGATGCCCATGCGCTCGAGCATCCGGACCTGGCGGCGGATCACGTCGACGGGCAGCCTGTACGACGGGATGGACCATGCGAGCATGCCGCCTGCCTCCCGCATCCTGTCCAGGACCACCACGTCGTGCCCGGCGCGGCGGAGATAGAAGGCCGCTGCCAGGCCGGCAGGACCAGCACCCACCACCGCGACGGACCTGCCGCTGCGCTTCGCACGCGGGCGCGCGACCTCGTGCCCGTGGTCCAGGATCCAGTCGCCCACGACCCGCTCGACCTCCCGTATCGAGACCGCCTCGTCCATTTCCCCGCGGTTGCACTCGCCCTCGCAGCGATGCGGGCAGACCCTGCCAGTGATCGCGGGGAACGGGTTCCTCTCCATGACGATCGCCGCGGCGGCGGCGGTCTCGCCGTCGCGAATGCGGCTCATGTACGACGGTATGTCGACGCGGCCCGGGCAGCCCGCGGAGCAGGGCGCGGCCGAGATCCGCGCGGCCCCGAAGATGGAGTGGTAGCGGTTGTCGCCGGCGATCGCGGCGCAGCGGCTGCCTCCCTTCCTCAGGCAGTGGAATGCGTCGCCCGGGCTCCTGTAGTACCAGCAGCGCGGCTCCTGGCACAGGTTGCCGCCGACGGTCCCCATGTTCCTTATCTGGGGCGAGCCCACCGAGCGCGCGGCACTCGCGAGGATCGGGAACCGCTCGACGACCGGCCCGGCGGAGGCGAGCTCCTCCAGCGTGACGAGCGCCCCCACGCCGAGGCTTCCGCCCCTGTCGCGAATACCGTCGAGCCCTGGAACCCGCTTGAGGTCCACGACGATCTCCGGGGCCTCCCCGTGCACGCCGTCCTTGAGGACTCCGAGGAGGTCCGTGCCTCCGGCGTTGAGCGCGGCCTTCGATCCGTGCCTGGCGAGGATGGATCTCGCCTGCTCGAGGGTGGAGGCGGACAGGTGATCGAATCTCCTGAGCGCCATGGCTACACCTCACCCTTTCCGATGGCGGCGAGGATCTTCTCGGGCATGAGCGGGATCTCGTCGACCCTGACCCCGATGGCGTCGTAGACCGCGTTCAGGATCGCGCGCGGCGTGCACGTGAGCACGCCCTCGCCTATGCCGCATGCTCCGTATTCCCCGTCCCCCTTCCAGACCTCGAGGAGCACGGGGTCGATGTCCGGCATGTCCGCCATGGTCGGCACCTTGTAGTCGATCCAGTTGAAGTTCAGCGGGATGCCGGTCTCCCGGTCGTAGACGATCTCCTCGGTGAGCGACTCGCCCACGGCCATGCACTGGCCGCCGATCTGCTGCGCCTCGGCTCCAGAGGCGTACATGGCCGTGCCGCAGTCGTTCACTATGACCAGCCGCTCGGGCGTGACCCTGCCCGTGCCCGTGTCCACGGTCACCTCCGCGAACGAGGCCATGAACGGGATCCCGGTGCGCCTGGCCGAGGGCGGACGGCTCACGAGCACGGATATCGGAGCGATGTCGCCCTGCCACATGACCTCCTTCACGGTCATGATCCGGTCAGGGGACGCCTTCACTAAGACCACGCCGTCCCGGACGTCCAGGTCCGCGGCCGCCGCTCCCATCCTCGCGGCCGCGCGCGCGAGCAGCCTGGCCTTCACCTCACGCGCGGCATCGACCAGGATCTCGGACTGGAGGTACGAGACCGCGCTGTCCGTCTGAACCGTGTCCTTGAGCGAGACGTCCGTGTCCACGACGCTCGTCCACGAGATGTCCTCGGGCCGCACGCCGAGGAACGACAGCGCCTCTGCGCATCCCAGGAGGTTGCACGTGTTGGATCCGGGCCCGCACTCGATTGTAGGCGCGTCCAGCCTCACGGTGAGATCCGGGTTCACAGTCACCCCGACGTGGATCGGTCCCCTGCGGACCTCCTGCCACTCGGCGTGCCACCCGGGGTGGAAGGAGAACCCGACCCCACTCCGCATCGACCCGTCGCCCTTGGATGGACCGGCGCCAGGGGCGTGACGCTTCTTCCGCCACCCGATCCGTCCGGCGCCGGCCCCGAGGACCGCCTCGAGGCTCCTGTCGGGCAGCGATCCCCACTCGTGCCCGAAGTTCCTCAGCACGAGGTCGACGGGATCCATCCCGAGCCGCTCGGCCAGGACCTCCACCATGAGCCCGAGGATGAGGTTGAACTGGGAGTTGCCGACCCCCCTCATCATGCAGGCCGGCAGCTTGTTCGTGTACACGCCCCGCGCATCCATGCGGACGTTGGGGATGTGGGCGAGCGCGACCTCGGTGACCTCTGCCGGCGCGAACTTCAGGGCGAACATCGTGTGATCGGCATA
>CAZGVR010000154.1:0-8484 GCA_964528945.1 uncultured Myxococcales bacterium | reverse complement strand
CCCCTTGACCGAAGCCCACATTTTCCAGGACGAGCACGCTCTCGTCGGTCACGGCGATCCAGTGCGTCCACTGGTTCTCCAACGAAACTGTGCTCACGATCTCGTTGCTGTCCGGATCGAGCCTTACGACCTCCGTGGACCCGCTGGGGCCGCGCTCCCACATCCTCCTGGGCGCGTCCCTGGAGGCCGCCGGCATCCCGGAGGAGGCGGAGGCCTCGTACGCGCGTGCGCTCGAGATCGAGCCCGGATCCACGGCCGCGCTCTGCGCGCTCGACGCCCTGCTCGCGCGCGGCAAGCGGACGGCGGACAGGATCGGGCTGTGGCTGCCTGCCGCGCGCCGCGATCCGGCGTCGCAGGAGACGCTGTCCAGGCTCGCGTCCGTCCTCGGCGAGGACGGCCGGACGGACGAGGCTGACATGGTGCGCGGGCGGGCCGCGACCGCGGCCCGCTGCGTGGAAGCCCTCGGATCGGGCGGGGAGTCCCCGCTCGGGCTGCTGCGCCGGATCGTGGAGGAGGATCCCGGGGACCCGGTCGCGCTCGCCATGCTCGGCCACGCGCTCAGGACCGAGGCCGAGGCCGAGGACGACCCGGCCGGGCGTGCGCCCATGCTCGCGGCCGCCGCAGACGCGCTGCAGGCCGCCCTGTCGATGGAGCCCTACTGGATCTGGGCGAGGCTGGAGACTGCCCTCGCTTCCATGGCACTTGGAAGGCACGCCGAGGCCCTCGAAGCGCTCGCGCCAGTGACGCTGGACAGGCCCCAGGTCTGGGAGGCCAGGATGACCGCGGCCTCGGGGCTCGGAGACCATGCGCTCGCCGCTCGCGCCGGGGATCGGATGCTCGAGGCGCCTGGCGCGGATCCGGGGCCCGGCTCGATCCTGGCGGTCGCGCGGGAGCACGCTCTCGCGGGCGACTCGGAAGGGGCGGCAGCGCTCGCGCGGCGCGTGTTCGGGATGATCCCGGAAGGGCCGTCCGCCCTGCGCGCGTCGGCCGAGAAGCTGCTCTCGTAGGACGACCGGGCGGATCGCCAGGGCTCGGGCTACGGCGGATCGCAGACCCTCATGGCCACAGAGCCTATGGGCGCCGCGAACGTGACCGTGGTGTTCACGCAGGTCCAGCCGGACAGCTGGCAGTCGCCGCTGTCGATGCAGACCTCTGTGCACACGCCGGTGCCCGAGTCCGAGCAGATCGCGTGCTCGCAGAACCGCGGCGGGACCGCGGTGTGGTCGCAGTCGCCTCCGGTCGGGAGCCTGTCCGTACCCGTGTACAGGATCGAGCAGTAGCCAGTGCCCAGGTAGGGAGCCGGCGCGCGCGCCCCTGGCTGGCACGCGGTCAGGGTCCCCACCGTGCAGTCGGCATCGTCGCCGCAGGGCTCCATGCACTGGGGGATGTACTCCGATGCCGTACCGATGCGGTGCGCGATCATGACGCATTCCCAGCCCGCGCCGCAGTCGGCCGCGCTCCTGCACACCTCGGAGCAGAACGTGGACATGTAGCAGATGTCGTTGCCGCAGCTCAGGCCCGCGCCGCACACGTCACCCAGGTCGTTCGTGTTGAGCGCCGGCCTGCACTCGGTGACCAGCGAGGTCCCGTCGTCCGTGGCCTGCACCGTGCACACCTCACCGAGACCGCACGCGCCGTCCCAGTCGCATGGATCGTAGTTGCGCAGGCACGTCCCGTCCGGTGTCCCGTCGAGGTCGTCGTAGCACCTGTAGTCCGGAGCGGTGCAGGGCGGATCGGGCGTCGACGGATCGCACGCCTCGGAGCAGTAGTGCTCGAAGGCGTCGCCCTCGCAGATCCCGCTCGAGCACTCCTGCCTCGCAGGGACGCAGGCCTCGCCGAACCCGTTGCACGTGCCGGTCGGGGTCACGAACCTGTTCTCCTCGTCCACTGACCCGTCGCAGTCGTTGTCGATCCTGTCGCAGACCTCGTCGGTCGGCGCGGCCCCGTCCCTGCACCCGCAGTCCACGAGGCCCTGGTCGATCGCGCCGTCGCAGTCGTCGTCGATCCCGTTGCAGTCCTCGTGGTCGAGCGGGTCGTCGGTCGTGCACCTGCAGGCAGTGAGCCCCTCGTCCACCGACCCATCGCAGTCGTCGTCGATGTCGTTGCACTCCTCGTGGTCCCAGGCCGCCCCGGTCGTGCACCTGCAGTCCGCGAGATCCTCGTCCACGGCCCCGTCGCAGTCGTCGTCGATCCCGTTGCAGTCCTCGTGGTCGAGCGGATCGTCGGTCGTGCACCTGCACCCGGAGAGGCCCTCGTCCACCTCGCCGTCGCAGTCGTCGTCGATGTCGTTGCACTCCTCGTGGTCCCAGGGCGCCTCTGTCGTGCACCTGCAGTCCGCGAGGCCGTCGTCGACAGCCGTGTCGCAGTCGTCGTCCGCGTTGTTGCACGTCTCGTCCGGCACGAGGCACGCGAGGACCACGCATCCCGCGCACTCCTCGGTCCCCGTGCTCAGGCACGAGGTCTCGCACGAGCCGGGCGCGAGGTCGTCGCAGTCCTCGCCCGGCTCCACGATCCCGTTCCCGCAGGAGGGCTCGGCCTCCACGTCCGCGGCGTCGCCCGCGTCCGCGTCGTCCCCGTCGTCGGGCGTGTCCGCGGTCCAGTCGACCCCGCCCGAGTCCTCTTCCCCGGTGTCCGGGGAGCCCGTGTCGAACGGCACGAACCCTGGCCCGCACCCGAAGCCCGCGGCCACCATCGCTGCGACGCACATCAGGGCTCTAGACCGCATGGGGACCTCCCTTACGCGCTTCCGGCCTTCGAACTGCCGGAAACACATTGTACACCGCGTATCGCGTGCGCTCAACCTGGGCACCTGTCCGAACCCCCGGCCCTCCTCGCTCCGGATTATGGCCGTAATCAAGTTCGCGATACCGGCCGGGCAGTCGCGGCGAATCGATGACAGCCATGAACGCAGGAAATCCTGGAATCTGGATCACTAGCGCCAAATCAAACCCCCGCGCCATGATGGGGCCCTGGTTCCAATCTTCCGCCCGGGCCGCCTTCCTGGTATCGTCGAGTGCGATGAAGAGAAGAAAAGAAGCCTCGGCCCCGGTGTCCAGGACGTTGGTCGCCGCGCTCGCTGCATTCATGGGAGCCACCGCCCTCGCCGCCGCCTGCGGCGGCAACGCCCCCGGCCACATCCCCTGCGACAAGGGCGCGTGGGGGACCAACGCGACCATCCTGGACCAGGTCGCGCTCTCCGAGACCTACACCGGCTACACGAGCGTGTCGGGCGACGTGCTGGTGCGCTCGCCGGAGATCGCGGACCTGGATCCGCTCGCCTGCCTCGAGACAGTGGGCGGCATGCTCGCGATCAACGAGAACCCGCTGCTCTCGAACGTCGAGGGCCTGTCATCGCTCACCGAGGTGGGCGGCACGCTCGTCATCCAGACCAACGCATCGCTCGCCAGCCTGGCCGGCCTCGAGAGCCTCGCGGCAATCGGCACCGGATCGGGCGGCGGCGCCAAGAGCCTCCAGGTCTACGACAACGCCGCGCTCGAGACCCTGGACGGGCTCTCCGGCCTCGTCACCGTCACGGAGAACCTCTACATCTACGACAACCCCGAGCTCAGGTCCCTCGGCGGCCTCTCGAGCCTGACCACCCTCGGCGGGGTCACCCTGCTCATCACGGGCAACCCGAAGCTGCCCATGTGCGAGGCGTACGCGTTCCGCGACAGGATGATAGAGGCCGGGTTCCGCGGCGAGGCCATCATCGCGGGCAACGACTACGTGACTACCTGCGAGTGAGCGCCGGTGAGGGAGATCCTCTCATCGTGCCTCTCGGTCCTCCTGGCGGGCGGCTGCCGCTGCGGGAGCGGCGAGCCCGCTGACGCACCCGCGGCCGGCGAGCCAGCGGAGGCCCCTGCGGCCGGCGACCCCTGCTCGACGCCGACCGCGGCCGTCGACGGCGGGTGGCGCTCCATCGACGTGGACGGCACGAGCCGCGACTACATCCTCGACGTCCCCGAGGCGCCCATGGGCCGGCGGCTCCCCCTGGTCATGAGCTTCCACGGGATCGGCGCGGACCCGGAATCCCTCAGGGAGGTGACCGGCCTCGGCCGGCTCGCCCGGTCGGGCGGTTTCGTGGCCGTCCACCCCCAGGGGCTCACGGTCCGGCTGGGCGCGCGCATGGGGCCGGGGTGGTCGGTGTCTGCCAGGGCGAACAGGGACGTGCGGCTCGCCGAGGAGATCGTCTCGGGCTTGGGGAAATCGGTCTGCATCGACACGAGCCGCGTGATCGCCATGGGCTTCTCCAACGGCGCGCACCTCGCGCACGTGCTCGGGTGCAGGATGGGCGGCAGCCTGGCCGGCATCGGTGCCGTGGGCGGCGGCCTGAAAGAGATGGCGGGCGCGTGCGGCAAGGGCGGCCCGACGAGCGTCGTGATCCTGCACGGCGACGCCGACCGGGTGGTCCCCGTCGAGGATGGACGGGAGGCCTACGCCTTCTGGGCGGCACGCGGCAACTGCACGGGCGAGGAGAAGACCCTCGATGGCGCTTGCGTGGCCGCGACCGGGTGCGAGGACGGCGCCCGGGTCGTGTACTGCGAGGTCCAGGGCATGGGCCACACATGGCCGCAGGCAGGCCCGGGACAGCCGCTCTCCGCCACCGAGGTGATCGTGGGCACGCTGCTCGGGCCGGATAATGGACTGGACAGTGCGCCCTCCCCGGGTCATCCTTGAGGATGAGGAAAGGAGGGCAACACATGAAACCCGCGACCCTGGCCGCCTTGCTTGCCGCCGCGCTTTCTGCTTCCTGCGAGAGCACGCCCGGACCCGGCGGCCCCGGGCTCGAGGTAATGCCGCTGCTCGTGCCTCCCGCGGACGACGAGTTCGTGCCGTTCCGGTGCGGCGGGCTGCCCGCGACCGATCCTATGGGCGACGAACCAGGAGGCTCCCATCACAGGGACATCATCGGCGACCTCGCGGAGCCTGCCCTGTTCCACGCCATGGACGCCACCTTCCTATACCTGAGGATGCGGATCGACGGGGACCCCACCCAGTCGGCCGACGACCTTGCACCGTTCGGCTGGGGCTACGAGTTCGACACCGACGGGACCCTGACCAGCTACGAGCACCTCGCGCTCGCCAACGGCATAGGCACGGACGAGATCACGTGGCAGGAGAACACCGTCCAGGCCCTGCCCGACGACCCTGCGGATCCGGCCGAAACGATCATCGACACGTACGTGCCGTCCGTGGACTACTGGCACTCGGTCCAGACCACGTCCACGTTCGGCGGGGATCCGGACTGGTTCCTGACCCTGGCGATCCCGCTTGCGGACCTGGCCGCGGCCGGGATCTCGACCGGGGAGCCCATCGTGGTGTGGGCAGGCACATCGAACAGCGTCCACTCACTGAACGTGGACTTCGCATGCCACGACGGCACGACCGGCGACCCGAGCCTCTCGGATCCAGGGATCGACGTCGTGATCCTGGACCCGGACGTGGACCTGGACGGCGACGGTCTCACGAACGCCGAGGAGGACGACCTGGGCACGGATCCTGCCAACCCGGACTCGGACGGCGACGGCATCGACGACTGGACAGAGACCGACGGCGGCATTGCAGTGGACACGGACGCGGACGGCACGATCGACGCGCTCGACCTGGACTCGGACGACGACGGGGCGGGCGACGCGATAGAGGGGACCGGCGACGTGGACGGTGATGGCACTCCCAACTGGAGGGACCCGGAAGACGGCTTCGATCCCGACGACATCGACGGCGACGGCATCCCGAACGACGACGAGGTCGCGATAGGCACGCTGCCCGGGAGCAGCGACTCGGACGGCGACGGCATCGACGACGCCACGGAGACGGACGGCGGCCTCGCGATCGACACGGACGGCGACGGCGTGATCGACGCCCTCGACACGGACTCGGACGGCGACGGGATCCCGGACATCGAGGAGGGCACCGACGACTCGGACTGGGACGGCATCCCGGACTGGCGCGACCCGACCGACGACAGGATCCTGATCGCGACCGGATCAGCCCCGGTCGTGGGCTGCGCCATGTCCCCGATCCCGGCCGGCGGGGCCACGGGATCTCCAGCTGCTCTCGCCGCGATCGCGATCGCCGCGGCGGCGCTTCTCGGGATGAGGCGGCGGCCATGAGGCGGTACCTTGCAGCAGCGCTGACAGCCGCGTGTGTCTCGGCATTGCCGGAAAACGCGAGCGGCCAGTCCAGGGCCTTCGACGCCCAGATCTTCAAGCCCGCCATCGGAGAGGGCGCCTTCCTCTCGATCGACGGGGCAACGGTCTCCAAGCACCTCGGGTTCAGCGTCGGAGGCCTGATCGGCTACCAGCACGATCCCATCGTGATCCGCGCCTGCGCCGAGGTGGATGCCGGCACCTGCGCGGACACGAGGGGCGCGCTGGGCTCGCCGCTCGAGCACCACGTCTCCGCCGAGGTCTGGGCCACGCTCTCGATCTTCAAGATCCTGGAGATCGGCCTCGCCATCCCCGCCGTCCTGTACCAGGGCGGGAAACCGGTCAGGGACTCGACCGGCGCGGTCGTCATCGCACCGGTCCGCGGGCATGCCGGCCTTGGCGACCCGCGGCTCGCGCTGAAGCTCGATCTGTGGCACGGCGTCTTCCGCCAGAAGAGCGAGCGCATCGGCCTGGCGCTCGTTCCGGTCCTCTCGTTCCCGATCGGCAACCTGGTTGCCGGCGGGTCGTTCATGGGCGACTCGACCGTGACGGTCCACCCCAGGCTCGTGTTCGAGGCCCGCTGGAAGCGGGTGAGGCTGGGCATCGAGATCGGCTACCTCTGGCGCGAGCACAAGGAGTTCTGGCTCGCGGACCTGGGGCACAGGATCACGTTCGGGGCTGCCGTGGAGGTGAGGATCTGGAGGGCCCTGCTCGCCATCCTGGAGGCCACGGGCCAGAGCGGGTTCACCCCGGAGATATCGTCCACGCCGCTCGAGATCGACGGGGCCCTGCGCTACGGCTTCGGAAACGGCCTGGTCCTCACCGTGGGCGCGGGCGGGGGGATCCTGGCCGCTGTCGCCACGCCCGCATTCCGCGTGTTCACCTCGCTCGCCTGGTCCCCGCCCGAGAAGACGCCGGCGCCCCCCACGGACATGGACGGAGACGGGTTCACGGACGAGGTGGACGAGTGCCCGCTCCAGGCCGAGGACAAGGACGGGTTCGAGGACACCAACGGCTGCCCGGACAGGGACAACGACGGGGACGGTGTCAAGGACGGGGACGACGGGTGCCCGCTCGTCGCCGAGGACGACGACGGGTTCGAGGACAAGGACGGGTGCCCGGATCCGGGCAACGACGGCGACGGCCTGAAGGACGCGAAGGACGGGTGCCCGGATCAGGCCGAGGACGAGGACGGCAACGACGACGCGGACGGATGCCCGGATCTCGACGACGACGGCGACGGAGTGAATGACGCGGACGACTCCTGCCCTGCGAAGCCCGAGGACGAGGACGGATTCGAGGACGAGGACGGGTGCCCGGATCCTGACAACGACGTGGACGGCGTGCCCGACCCGAAGGACGAGTGCCCGGACGAGAAGGAGATCATGAACGGGTTCGAGGACGCGGACGGGTGCCCGGACAAGGGAAAGGCCCTGCTCGAGGTCGTGAAGGGAGAGCTCAAGCTCCTCGAGAACATCCTCTTCGCCAAGGACTCGGCCAAGATAGTGGGCAAGAAGTCCTTCAAGATCCTGGACACCGTGATCGAGATCCTGAAGTCCAACCCGGACATGAAGGTCAGGATCGAGGGCCACACCGACGACACGGGCACGAGGGAGCACAACCTGGAGCTGTCGCAGAAGCGGGCCGACTCGGTGATGGAGTACCTCTTGGACGAGGGCATCCCCGAGGGCAACCTCACGGCAGTGGGCTACGGGCCGGACAAGCCGATCGCGGACAACGCCACCAAGGAGGGCAAGTCGAAGAACCGCCGCGTGGTCTTCGTGATCGTGGAGTGACGCCTGGTTGCGGCCCTCTTCGTCCTTGACCCTGCCGCTCCCCTCCCATACGCTCGATCCGGATGAAACCCAGGGTTCTTCTCGCCGGGCTCGGCGAGACCGGCACCGAACTCGTGAGAAAACTCATCCACAACTGGGACGTGGTGGCCGTCGATCCGGACGCGGGAGCCGTGGGCCGCGCATCGGCCTTGTCGGGCAATGGTCTGCAGATCGGCGCGCACCAGGGAGATGCGACCTCCGCCCTCGTCCTCAGGCGCGCTAACGTCGATGGCGTGCACGTGGCCGTCGCATGCACGGGATCCGACGAGGTCAACATGGAGGTCCTGAGGCTCGCGCGCGAGATCTTCAGTATCCCCAACAGGATCGCGCTCATGTACTCCCTCGAGTGGGAGGAGCGCTACCGGGCCGAGGGGATCGAGATCGTGAGCCAGGATTATGCTTGCGCGGCGCTCCTCGAGACGCGGGTGTCCCGGGGCCAGAAGGTCGTTACCTCGGCCGGCATCGGGCACGGCGAGATCATCGAGGTCGAGGTCCAGCCC
>CAZGVR010000153.1:6725-8498 GCA_964528945.1 uncultured Myxococcales bacterium | reverse complement strand
ACCGTGGTGGATTGTCCAGTCACCGACGGCGCTGACGATATCTGGTGCGGCGGCGGAAGCGACACCGTGTGCGGCGACACGCTCTGCGACGAGGACGGCGGCGTGGCCGACAACGTCTGGGCTGGACCCGGCGACGACGCGGTATGGGGAAACGGCGGCGGCGACTACATCTACGGGGAATACGGTTGCGATTACCTCTACGGCGAGTACGGGGACGACTTCATCTGGACGGGCAAGGAGAACAAGGAAGACGATTGCACGGGCAGGAACGAAGGCCATGGCGGATTCGGTAACGATAACCTGGAAGCCGCAGGCATGGGGACTGCCGGTAATCCGGACGTGGTCGACTGGATGTGGGGCGGCTGGGGAATGGACAACATCTGGGGTCGAGGAGGAAACGATGCCATCTGTACGGGCGGCGGGGTTGCAGGAGATCCCGACGAGGTTTTGGCGGGTTCTGGAAACGACGTGATTGTAGCAATCGAACAGAGTGCCCAAGAGGGCAAGGCGTACGGCGAATCAGGAGTGGATGACATTTGCTACCTCGGTACAGGGGATGCTTACATGTTCCATCTGTACGGTGGCAGCAGCGGGGGAGACTGCTGTGACTGCAACGGATTCGATGTATACCCCCCGTATCACGCATGCTATCAATCTGGCTGTACTTACACGGATGATTGCAACTGCGCTCCCTCCATGGGCGGCACGACCTTCACGTGCACTGCAGAGTGATGCGCGGAGGAAACCCGTGCCCTACCTGCGTTCCGGCCTTGCTTACGATCTTTCTCCTCTTCCCGGGCTGCGGGTCCACGGCTATCGTGGGAGATGCCGGCCTGCCCGACGTAGACGCCATCCCCGATCTCTCCGATTCCGAAATCGAGATGGATTCGACTCCGTGCACGGACACGGACGGTGACGGCTTTCAGGATATCCTCTGCGGAGGAAACGATTGCGATGACTCGAACCCGTCAATCCACCCTGGCGCGGAAGAGATCTGTGAAGACGGCATCGACGAGGATTGCGACGCAATCTCTGATGGACCGGTGTTCATGGGGGAACCCGTTACTGTTGAGAGCGATCCCGAACTGGTAATCGATATTGTCGATCTGGAATGGACCGGAACGTCCCATGCAATCCTGTTGAGGACGCGTCCGGTCATGAGTTCGACCGAGGCAAGCTACACGATGCATCGTTTCGATGCGAGTGGTGTACCCACAGGCGATGAAGTGGATCTACCACCGGTGGTCCGACAGGCAGACTGGCGCGCCATGGATCTCGAGTGGGGATCGAGCAGCTTCGGGCTTTCCTACCAATCCATGGGTATTTCCGAAATCCCAATGGAGTTCCTCCCCCTCGACGGGGTTGGTGATCCCCTTGAACCACTGCCGTCAAGGCTCTCGGCCAGAGGTTCGCTCCCATGCTTGACCTGGGACGGCACGGCGGCTTTCAACCTTGTTTACGAGGACTTATTGTCCCCAGGCGCGCTAGTCTACTGCAAGCTCGATCCCATGGGGGTCAGGGTCATGGATGATGTACCGGTGGTGACCGGCGATTTCATCTTCTTGCACGCCGCGACAACCTGGAACGGGCACAACCTTGGTATCGCCTGGGACGCAAGTGATCTTACCGAACCTTTCGAATATAGCCTCCGATCGTTCTTCTCCTGGGTGGAAGACGGCGGCACCGGATGGGGCACCCCACAGGCGCTCACCGAGTCCGTGAGATACGCTAGTGCTCCGGACATCGCGTGGACGGGCGCGGAATTCGCGCTCG
>CAZGVR010000153.1:3429-6715 GCA_964528945.1 uncultured Myxococcales bacterium | reverse complement strand
TCTGGATGAACTCGGACGATGGCAACCTCGAGATCCATTACACGACGGCAGACGAGACGGGCGTTCACAGGGACGAGGAGGTCGTGGTGTCTAGGCACTGCGTCGCGCCCGGGCTGGAGTGGACCGACGGAGCGAGCGGCCTCGCATGGTGCGAGGATCGGGACACTAGCGACTTGAGGTTCTGGAAGACCGGCGCGAGCGGCGAGGTCGGACCGTCCATCGTTGGTCCTCGGGGAAGCAGCCTGCTCGTGGACTGGACCGGCAGCGAGTTCGGTCTCGTGTGGATCGGTGCGGAAGGCCCGCCAACCGTCTTCTTCCAGCGGCTCAGCCTGTGCGAATGACGTCGAGTACAGCATGACAGGATACCTGCCGAGTCGAATCGGCGTTGTCGCCCTTGCATGCCTCCCAGTCACCTCCTGCGCCAATGGCGGAACGAGCATCACGGGAGATGCCGGTCCCGTCGGAAGGGATCGGGCACGACTCGCTCCGGGCGGCATGGTCCGGAGACGGCTTCGGAATCGTGTCGCAATTGTGGCCGGAAGTGCCTGCGCCGGAGTACGAGATCAGGGTCTTCTTCACATTCCTCGACCTCGACGCCTCCTCCTTCCGGACCTCCCTGCCTCTCACCGAGGTCTCCACCAGATCTAGCCTGCCGGACGTCGCATGGACGGGCTCGGATTTCGGGGTCGCGTGGAGCGTGGCCGGCGAGTCCACCATCCTCTTCAACCGCATCGGGCTGTGCGAATGACCTTGACCTTACCCGTTGGATGGCGGCAGCAGGGCCGTGATCGCCTCCTTGACCAGGCGGGAGGTCGACACGGCTTCACGGGCCGCGTCCATGTCTGCACCCATCCCGGGGTATCGCGCGGAGACGCCGAACGTGCCGAGTTCCGCGATACGGGCGCGAGCCGACCTGTCGAACCCGGCCGATAGGTCCGTCATCTGATCGATGAGGACCAGTAGATCGTGAGTTTTACGCAGCGGAAGCGAGCGTTCCTCCATGAGAGCCTTGATGTGCTTCTCCGCAGCCTGCTGCGCCAGGAAGCATACGACGTGCGGAACGGGATCCTCGGCCGCCAGCTCCCTCTCCGCCACTTTCAGGTCGCCGGCCGCCCGGTCGAGCCACTCGATCGTCTCAGGCTTCATACAGGACCACGCCGTTCCTTGCGATCTCTACCGCGAAGCTGCCTCCCCTGCGGAGCGACTCCTCGAACTGCCCCGGCGGCCACACGATGATGTCGATCGGAAACGGGTGATCGATCGAGGCGCTGATCCTGGCCGCGAGCCGGATCGGGGGTTCGTCGCCGTCCACGAGCACTAGGAGATCCGCGTCGCTTTCGTCGGTGCTGCCGCCAGTCGCGAGCGACCCGAACAGGACGATCCTCTTCGGCGAGAACCGCGCCGCGATCTGCCCGGCAATTTTCCTCACGCGCTCGAGATCGGGTGTGGAGATCGCCTCGTTCATCCGTTGCCAACTCTAGAGGAAGACGACTACCGGCGCAAGGATGCCCCGGGTGCGTCCTTGCCCAGCCTCTGATCACAACTCCCAGCGGTTGAGCCTGCGCGAATGACGTCCGCGTTGAGTGACAGGACGTTCATCGGTCGGATCGGTGTCGTCGCCCTTGTGCAGTAGCTGACGCTTTGACTCGGGCGCGTCTCGTGGCATGATCCTCCGGACGGAGGTCGGCATGGCGGGCAAGCTCTCATCCGAGATCCTCTTGGTAGTGGCCCTCACCGGCTGCGGCGGCTACCAGTCGTTCACCGGGGACGTTGACGGCGCGGGCGACACGGCCATGGACGGGACGCCCGACTCGACGCTGGATTCGACGCCTGACGTGCCGCCAGACACCGCGCCGGACACGTCCACGGACACGGCGCCGGACCCCGTGGACGTGGTGCCCGACACGCCGGTCACGTGGTGCGGCGGCCCGGAGGGGATCGGGTGCGTGGACGGCTCCTTCTGCGAGAGCCCTGACGGCTCGTGCGACCCGTGGGCCTTTGGCGCATGCGTCGAGGTCCCGGTCGGGTGGTGCCCCGAGTACTACTCGCCCCAGTGCGGGTGCGACGGCATCACGTACGGGAACCCGTGCGAGCGCAGGCAGGCCCGGGTCGGCCTCCGCCACCCGGGCGAGTGCGGCTCGGAGCTCCCCTGCTCGCCGTACTGGATGCCCA
Source organism: uncultured Myxococcales bacterium (assembly GCA_964528945.1). GTDB lineage: Bacteria > Myxococcota_A > Polyangia > DRWM01 > DRWM01 > CAZGVR01. The sequence continues at coordinate 4,543 of CAZGVR010000153.1, read as the reverse complement.
TGTGCGGTCCGGGCGAGACGTGCGAGGCGCCGCCCGACTCGTGCTGGCTCGACGGCGTGACCGGGATCTGCGTGCCGATCCGCGACGACTGCGGCTGGCTGTGGGATCCAGAGTGCGGCTGCGACGGCCACACCTACGCCAACGTGTGCGAGCGCATGACCGCAGGGGCGTGGCTCGACCACAGGGGCGAGTGCGGCCCGCCGTGCGGCCACCCTGGCGACCCGCCCTGCACGGGCGAGGCGTTCTGCGAGATCCCGACCGGCATGTGCGAGGACGCTCCAGGCATGGGAGGCGAGTGCGTGCCGGTCCCTGCCGATTGCTCCGCCTTCGAGGAGATGCCGGTCTGCGGCTGCGACATGGTCACGTACGGGAACGACTGCCTGCGTAAGCGGGCTCGCGTCCAGCTCGCGTGGCGCGGCCCCTGCGGGGAGTAGCGCAGGCCGCGGGTCCACCGGCACGTTGTGGCGCCCCGTCCCCGGTGCTATTGTGATGCTTGATGGATCAGGTCGTGCTCAATGCGCGGGATCGGCTCCTGGCCGGCCTGGCACCGCGCCGGATAGTACTGTGCGGGTTGCGCGCCCGCGGTGAGGCCGCCCCGGGAAGTGACCTCGATCTCCTTGTCGAGGCGGACATGGCGGGCAGTACGGCCGAAAGGATCTGATGAAAGCTCCCGTAATCCGGAGGAGATGATCGATGGAGGCCTACAAGGAACTCTGGGAACGCCTGAAGAAGGTTTCCGACGTCGATTGGGAAAGGCTTCGCCTCAAGCGGGACAAGCTCATCAAGCGTAAGCACAGGAAGCCATCAGCCGCCGAATTCGTCGGCAGGATTTCTGCGGAGGATCTCGACCTGATGGAGAAAACCATCGAGGAGGAGTGCGAGAGGATCGACATCGATGGCTGGAAGTAGAGTCGCGGTCGACACCAGCGTCGTGATCGCGCTGCTTCGAGGGGATCGGCGTATCGTCCGGTGCTTCGATGCGAGTGGAGAGATCCTCGTACCTTTCGCCGTTCGGGCAGAATTGCTCGTCGGCGCGATGAGGTCCAGGAATCGGGATAACAACTTGAAGGAACTGGAAGCCTTTTTCGCGCGATACTCCGGTATCGAGTCGAGC
>CAZGVR010000153.1:0-3419 GCA_964528945.1 uncultured Myxococcales bacterium | reverse complement strand
TCGCGGAGAAGTTCGCGGACATCAAGACGTCTCTTGCCTCCAAGGGGCGATTGATTCCTGATAACGACATCTGGATTGCGTCATGCGCAGCGGCCTCGCGCATCCAAATCGCCACGCGAGATGAGCATTTCTCGTGGATCGATGGCCTCGAAGTACTGAGTTGGTAGTCGGCGAGTGATTCCCGGACGCGGTCCATCGCTGGCCGCGGGTTGACTGGGCGGGCCCGATTCGCCCATATTCGTCTGGCGGTCATGCGCAGCTCGCTGAGGCAGAAGCAGATCCTCGAGTGCTCCAGGAAGGTGTTCGCCTCCAGGGGGTACCACGGGACCGCGGTCAGCGACATCATCCGCGAGGCCAGGGTCGCGCGCGGCACCTTCTACCGGCACTTCAAGGACAAGCGGGACGTGTTCGACAAGCTGATCGACGGCTTCTTCGCGTCGCTCGAGCTGGACATCAGGCGCGTCGTGGTCGCACCAGGGGCCCCTCCCGTGATCGATCAGATGCTCGGCAACGTCACCCGGATCCTGCACACGCTGTTCGAGCACTCCGACCTCACCCGGATCCTGATAAGGGAGGCGGTCGGGATCGACAAGGAGTTCGACACGAAGATCGATGAATTCTACGGGCGGATCCTCTCACTCATCCAGTTGAGCCTGCTCCACGGGCAGGAGATGGGCATAGTGAGGAAGTGCGACACGCAGCTAGCGGCCATGGTGGTGCTGGGGAGCGTCCGCCAGGTGCTGGACACCTACCTGGGCCAGAGGCGCACGCCGCCGAACCCGATCAAGGTGGGCCGGGAGCTGCTCGATCTGGTGGCCGGCGGGCTGTTCGCGCCGGGCCACGCGCGCAGGAGCTGAAACCCCATGAAGACGACGAAGAAGACCGCGAAGACCCCCAGGGCGACCAGGCCCGTCGGCAAGAGGACCGCTTCCGGGATCACCGAAGAGACGAGGGTCAGCAGGCACGGGGATATCGCCTCGCGGACGATCGACGATCAGGAGATCGTGGTGGTGCCGGCGACCCGCAAGATGCAGATCCTGAACGAGGTTGCCACGCGGATCTGGGCGCTCAGCGACGGCCGGACCGTCGGCGAGATCGCCGACGCCATCACCTCGGAGTACGAGGTGGACAGGAGGACCGCGCTCGCCGACGTCATCGGCCTCGTGCGGACCATGCTGGATCGCGGCATGATCGTCGCGGGATGACGGTCCCGTCCGGACGCAGGATCGGCGCCTTCGCGCGGCTCGACCGGCTGGCCTCGGCCAGGGACATGCCTGTCTCGGCAATGCTCCAGGTCACGGAGCGCTGCAACATGAGGTGCAGGCACTGCTACCAGGTCCACCCGAGGCGGAAGGAGCTCTCCACGGCTGCCTGGATCCGGATCCTGCGCAGGCTCTCGGACGCCGGCGTCCTGTTCGTCACCTTCTCCGGAGGGGAGCCTCTGGTCAGGAGGGATCTGCCGGAGATCGCGGCCGAGGCCCGCAGGCTGAGGTTCGCGATCAAGCTCAAAACGAACGGCTGGCTCCTCGACCGACGGGCCGCAGACACGATCTCGCGGCTCGCATTCCTGGAGGTGCACTTCAGCCTGTACTCTGCGCGCCCTGCGACCCACGATCTCGTCACGGGCGAGCGCGGGTCGTTCGCCAGGGTGTTGCGCGCGGGCAGGATGCTCGCCAGAAGGGGCGTGGGCGTGGTCATGAACACGCCCCTCATGAACCTGAACTGCTCGGAGGTGGACGGGATCATCGCGCTCTCGGAGAGCAGGGGCTTCGGCTGGTCCATGGATCCCCACCTCAACATCTGCGAGGACGGGGGGTGCAGCCCGGCGTCCCTGCGCATGGACCCGGCCCAGATGGACTGCGTGCTCGCCCACCCCAGGCTGGTGGACAGGCGCGCGCTGCTCGGGGTGGCCCGCAAGCGCACGCTGCAGGATAGGGTGTGCAACGCGGGCCGCATGTCATGCGTGATCTCCCCCACGGGCGACGTGCTCGTGTGCCCCATGATCCAGACTCCGCTCGGCAACCTCGAGCACGCATCGCTCGAGGAGATCTGGAAGCGCAGCCGCGAGAGGCGCAGGATCGAGTCGATCACGTGGGCATCACTCCCGGTGTGCCGCGACTGCGATCTCGTGCCCTTCTGCGTGAGGTGCCACGGGGCCGCCCTCTTCGAGGACGGGGACATGATGGGGCCATCGCGGCTCGCGTGCGAGGCAGCCCGCGTCCGCCGGGAAGCCCTGCTCCGTGGCAGGCGCCCTAGATCATGATGTCGCCCATGCCCTCGGTGGGCACGATGATGATGACCATGCGCTGGTCGAGCATGGCGACCCCGTTCCCGAGCACCACGATCCAGGCCTTGAACACGAGCGCCGAGTCGGTGGGCTCCACGGTGTTGTTGTAGAAATCGATGTCGAACGTGACCGTGGTCCCGGGCACCACGTCGTAGAAGTAGTCCGCGTCCATGTACGAGAACCCGGCGGGCGCGGCCGGGAAGCCGGACACGGGCGTGATGTCCTTCATGAACACGGTCGCGTCGTAGTCCGCGCCTGGCGGGTCGTCGGGCTCGTCGCGCGGGACCGCGTTCACGTCCTGCGGGGTCGCGGTCGCCAGCGTCGCTATCATGTCCACGACGCCAGTGGAGACTGCCCCGCTCGTCGCCTGCTCCACGAGCGCCCCGCCCATGGCATCCACCGCGCCGGTATCCATGGCAGCCTGCTGCATGGCCGCGAGCCCCTCGGTCCCTCCGTTGTCCACGAACACGCCGACCATGCGGGCGCCGAGCGCGTTCAGCTCGGTCATGGCGTTGAAGTAGTTGAGCGAGGAGCAGGAGTACGTGTACTCGCCGGTCGGGCCGTTGTGCCACGGCGCGTCAGTGACCATCACGACGATCGGCAGGGCATAGGGCCGGAAGCACGGGTAGCCACGCCTGGCCGAGGTCTCGTCAGGGTACGACGGGCACGACTGCGGGCCGATGACCGCGTTGCAGGAGTCGAAGCCGGATCCGGTCGCGGTCAGGTACAGGGCTATCACCTGCGACTCGGGGGTGTCGGCCCCGGATCCACCGACGCCGACCATGTACAGGGCATCGAGGGCGTCCTGCACCGACGGATCGTCGGGCGTTATGCTCACGTTGTGCCAGTAGGGCATGTCCAGGGCGTCGCCGTAGCCCAGGATCCCGCCGTACGGGACGTCGTTGAAGTGGCCCACGCCCATCTGCACGTCCGGGATGGTGTCCCTGAGCGCTGGCACGATCGTGCCGGAGAGGCTCGTCGCCACGTTGGTTATTGCGGCATCCATGGAGCCGGTCGTGTCTATGAGGAAGTAGACGTCCGCAACCTGGAGGTTGGTGCCGAACGCGGGCGACCTGTGCTCGTGATCCGGGGCGATGAACGGCAGGATCGCGAAGTAGTCGTCCGGGGAGAT
>CAZGVR010000152.1:5839-8503 GCA_964528945.1 uncultured Myxococcales bacterium | reverse complement strand
GCATGGCGGGCCTGGGGGTCGCGGATCTCGACGTCCTCGTGGCCGACGTGCCCGGTCTGCCCGGGCCGAGCGCGCCCGTGCTCGCCTGGAAGCTGGGGGAGGCCCTCGGCAGGCCCATGCGCTCGACCACGCTCAAGCTGCCGTACGCGGTCGACGACTTCGACCTCACTCCGGTGATGTGGGCGCGGCGGTTCGACGGGGACGCCGGCCGGCGCGACGAGCTCATCGCCCACCTCGCGAGGAGGCTGCAGGACGAGAGGGCCGGCGTGGTGCTCATCCCACCGATCCTCGGCCTCGCGACCCGGCAGGACGTCCTCTCCGGCCTCGCGGTCCAGTCGAGGTGCAGGGTTCTCGAGCTCACGGGCGGTCCTGGATGGCCGCCCGGGGTCCGGGTCGGCCAGGCGCTCTCGGCCGCGCTCGATGGCTCGGGCGTGTGCGTGGTCCGCGGCAGGGCCACCGGTGCTTCCCTGGGCCCGGGCAGGCGGATCGAGTCCGTGGGCGTGCAAGGCGGCGAGAGCGTGCAGGCCGGCGAGTTCCTGCTCGCCACCGGAGGCGCGGCGGGCGGCGGAATACGGTTCGACGGCGCGCTGACCGAGGTCGTGTTCGGCCTGCCGCTCTTCCTGGGAGGCGCACTTGCGCCTGCCCCGGCCGCGGGCGCCGGGCTCGACCCCCGCACCCTCTTCCTGGATGCCCTCGACGGTCCCCATCCCCTGGCCGGCCTGGGTGTCATGGTCGACGTTGCCCTCCGTCCGGTGGACGCCTCGGGCTCCCCGGTGCACCCGAACCTGCGCGCGTGCGGCTCCGTGGTCGCGCCTGCCGACCCCACCCTGCGGCGGGATCTCCTCGATCCCGGGCCGCCGGCCCTCTCGGGCTGGAGGGCCGCCCGCGCCATGGAACGATAGGCCGTCATAGATCCCGGACCCGGCCACGCACGTTCCAAGGGACATGCTTCACAGCCATCAAAGGCGAGACGGGAGGGTCATGGCCATGACTGCATACGGTGCAAGGCAGGATCGCGCGAGGTTCGGGCTCACGAGGGGGCATTACGTGGGCCTCCTCATCCTGTTGACCCTGAGCGCGCTGTGGTGGGGCCTGGGCCCCGCAGGCGGCAAGCTCGGCGAGGGGCTGAGCGCGGGGGGAGGAAGCGGCGGCTCCGGCGGCAGCGGCGGCTCCGGCGTCGGTGGCCCGGGCAGCGGCGGGGATCAGGCGCCGGCCGTGGCCGACGATCCCGTGGCAAAGGCCAAGAAGAAGGCGGCCGACGTCGAGGTCCCGGACCTCACCGAGGTGCTCGAGCGGACGGACGGGAAGCTGGGCTCCGGCGGGATCTCCATGCCCATGCTGCCGCCCGGCACCGGCGAGGACGACGAGACCGTGTCCCCGTACTTCTACGTGGCGGGCGGCGATCCGGACGCTGACAGGCTGCCGCTGGAGAAGACCTCGGCGGAGGTCGACGTCGCGGGCGTCATCGCCAGCGTGCGGATCCACCAGGTGTTCGGGAACGACGGCAAGGATCCCATCGAGGCCGTGTACGTGTTCCCCATGTCCACGAGGGCGGCCGTCCACGGGATGCGCATGAAGATCGGCGAGCGCACCATCGAGGCGTGGATCGACCGCAAGGAGGAGGCCAAGGAGACCTACGAGACGGCCAAGGCCGATGGCAAGGTGGCCTCCCTTCTCGAGCAGGAGCGGCCGAACGTGTTCACCATGAGCGTCGCGAACATCATGCCCGGCGCCAAGATCGAGGTCACGGTCGACTACTCGGAGCTCCTGACCCACGAGTCGGGCGTCTACCAGTTCGTGTACCCGACGGTGGTCGGGCCGCGCTACGGCGGCGGCGCGGATCCTGGAAAGGACCAGTGGATCTCGAACCCCTACCAGCACGAGGGCGAGGCCGAGCTCTACGACTTCGACATCGACGTCTCCCTGGAGACGGGCGTGGACCTCGTGGACGTCAAGTGCACTTCCCACGAGGTGGACGTGAAGTACCAGGGGAAGAGCGCCGCGACCGTGGATCTGAAGGAGAAGGGCGGCGGCAACAGGGACTTCGTGCTCGAGTACAGGCTCGCGGACGACGCGATCGAGAGCGACGTGCTCCTAGCGGAGAAGGACGGGGAGAAGTTCTTCCTGCTCATGATGGAGCCGCCCCCGAACCCATCGAGCGCCGAGACCCTGAGCCGCGAGTACATCTTCCTGCTCGACGTGTCCGGATCCATGTCCGGGTTCCCGCTCGACACGGCGAAGAAGCTCATGGAGAACCTCTTCCTCGACCTGGGGCCGAACGACTACTTCAACATGGTCGCCTTCGCCGGCAGCTCGTGGAAGCTGTCCAAGGAGTCCCTGCCCGCGACGGACGCGAACGTCGAGGAGGCCCTGAAGAAGCTCGACTCGTTCCAGGGCGGTGGAGGCACGGAGCTCATGGCCGGCCTCGAGGACGCCTACTCCATAAAGCCCGTGAAGGGCGAGAAGAGCGTGTCGAGGACGGTGGTCGTGGTCACCTACGGCTACGTCGGGGTCGAGGCCAAGGCCTTCAAGTTCATACGGCAGAGGCTCTCGGACGCGAACCTGTTCGCTTTCGGCATCGGCTCGTCCGTGAACCGCTACCTCATAGAGGGCATGGCCAGGGCAGGGTCCGGCGAGCCGGTCGTGGGCCTGGATGCGACGGAG
>CAZGVR010000152.1:3975-5829 GCA_964528945.1 uncultured Myxococcales bacterium | reverse complement strand
AGCGCTACGTCGCGCACCCGGCGCCCACCGACATCGAGGTGGACTTCGAGTCTTTCTTTTTTAATGATACGGCGACCGCCGAGATCCCGGACCTCCTGGCCGAGCGGCCGCTCGTGCTGTTCGGCAAGTACGAGGGCGACCCTGAAGGCGAGATCGTGGTGCGCGGCGTGTCCGCGAGCGGCAAGTTCGAGAAGAAGATCGAGGTCTCGAAGAGCGACGTGAAGGACTCGAGCTCGCCAATCCGGCACCTGTGGGTCAGGAAGTGGGTCGAGATCCTGGAGGACCAGCTCTGCATGCTGCCCGGAAACAAGGAGCTGGAGTCCTCGATAGAGCGCATGGGCCTCAAGTACTCGCTCCTCACGGCGTTCACGTCCTTCGTGGCCGTGGACACGGTAAAGTCGAACGACACCGGCAAGTCCACGCAGGTCGTGCAGCCGCTACCCCTGCCGCAGGGCGTCTCCGACCTCGCGGTGGGCGGCTTCGCGGCCCAGTCCGCCGGACCCGGCTCGGCCAAGGGCAAGAAGGGCGGCGGCTGGACCGGTAGCTACGCTTCCCCGTCCCCGGCCCCCCCGTCGAAGATGCCGTACGGCGGTACCACGAAGGCCGAGGAGAAGGCCGACGACGGGGCCAAGCAAGCGGACAAGGCCGTGACCGCGGCAAAGGACGAGGTCGAGAGCGCGATCGAGGACGCAATCGACGGCAGCGCGGACCTTAAGGCGCTAAAGTCCAAGTGCTCGTGCGGGACGGTCAAGCTCAAGGTGCTGGCCAAGTTCGACTCCAAGGGCAAGCTCGACCACGTGACCGTGAGCGTGCTCTCCTCGGACTCGTGCGGCTGCAAGGCCGACCTCGTGGACGCGGTCCAGAAGGTCCTCGAGAAGAAGCTCGCCGGCAAGAAGTTCGAGGACGCCGCCGGATCTTCCCTCATCATCCCCATCGTGATCGAGGACCTGTAGCCTCCCTGCAATTCATCACTGCCGGGGGCGCTGCACGCCCCCGGACCCCCCAGCCAGGACACTTCTGCAAGCGACGCTTCAATAGGATTGCAGGGGGGCGTGGGGGGCAGCATGCCCCCCGTATTGGACCCCGGGGAACAGCATGCCCGCCGGCAAGGAGCACCGTGCCCCGAAGCGTTGCAATACGTTTCGGCAGGGAAATGTTGTAGATCTCCCGGAAGGACGGGGACGTTCAAGATCCATGCTCGACGCGGGCCTTGCCGGTGGGGCAAGACCAGGGGAGGAAGCACATGAGGCGGTTCTCGAGGACGATGGTAGCCGGCGCGCTGATCCTGGGGGCGTCCTGCGGGCAGGAGAAGCCCGATCTCCCGCCAGTGCCCGAGGCGTCGAAGGAGGTCGGCGAGGTGCTGTCGACGGTAACAGCAGGGGCCGAAGGGGCCGGCAAGGTCTCCATCATGCCGGACGGGACCGACACCTGGGAGGCGCTGGCGAGCGGCGCGAAGGTGCGCACGGGCGACCGGATCGAGTCCGACGCCGGCGGTTCCGTGATGATGAAGCTGGCGACCGGGGACCGCATGGCCCTGAACTCGATGACCACCGTGAAGTTCGTGGCGCCCCGGGAAGTGCTGCTGGAGAAGGGCGACGTGTGGGTGGACGCGCTGTTCGGCTCGGGCGACCAGGGCCTCGCGCTCAGGACCGACGCTGGCACCGTTGGATTGAAGGGCGCGTTCGCGACCGTGACCTTCAGGGACGGCTCGCTAACGACCTCCGTCGTCAGCGGGAAGGCCATGGTCACGACGTCAGGGGATCGGTTCGACGTGGCAGGAGGTCAGGAAGCGACCGTGTCGGCAGGCGGGAAGAGGTCGCTCCTCCACCTGGAGGATCCGGCGGGAATCGTTTC
>CAZGVR010000152.1:0-3891 GCA_964528945.1 uncultured Myxococcales bacterium | reverse complement strand
GCGTGGAGACCGGCGGCGAGCCCGACGCGACGCGCGCGGCGGCCGCGGCGCCCGAGGCGTCCGGGCTCGGCACCATGGCCGCCAAGGCGCCCGGCGGCAAGTCGCTGCTGCCCTTCGACATTCTCTCCGAGGACGTCACGGTCCGGATCCAGGACCAGGTCGCGTTCACGACCGTGGAGCAGGTCTTCAGGAACCCCACCAAGCAGGTGGTCGAGGGGCACTACAAGTTTCCGCTCCCGCCCGGTGCGCGGCTGAACCGGTACGCAATGGAGATCGGCGGCAAGCTCCAGGAGGGCGAGATCGTCGAGCGCACCAAGGGCCGGGCCATAATGAAGGCCGTGATCGACCAGTACCTCTACCTGATGAGGGATCCCGCGCTGGTGGAGTGGGAGAGCGGGTCTACCTTCAAGACGCAGATCTTCCCGATCAAGGCCGGGGAGAAGAAGCGGATCGTCCTGAGCTACGTGCAGATGCTGCCGGGTGCTGGCGGCAAGTACCGCTACGTCCTTCCGGTGTCGGCCGGAGGCGCGGCCTCGGCGCGCATCCCGGCCTTCAGGATCGACGCGCGAGTCGCGGGCGCTTCAGGGAAGCCGTCGGTGCGCACGCCGCTGTACGAGGCCGAGGTAGGGGAGGAAGCGGGCGCTGCTCGCGTGTCCTTCGAGTCCAAGGACTTCCTCCCGCCCGTGGACTGGGTCATGGACATCGAGGAGCCGGGCAAGCCCGAGGCCGTGCTCGCGACCTACGGGATGGGCAAGGCGACGGACTACGAGGACAAGGGCCCCTTCCCGGTCAAGGGACTTGTGGAGGGCTCGGGCATCGACACTTCATGGGACTGGTTCATGCTGAGCGTGACGCCGCGCCTGACCGTGGATCCCGGGCGGTCGCTCGAGTCGCTCGACTGGATCTTCCTCGTGGACACCTCGCAGTCGAGGACGATCTTCGACATGGAGGTCCAGAAGAGGCTCCTCGAGGCCATCGCCGGATCGCTCTCGCGAGGCGACAGGGTCAAGATCCTGGCATACGACGTGGCGCCCCGCATCATGAAGCCCGGGTGGGCGGTTCCGTCGCCAGAGCTGCTCGAGGAGGCGGACGCGTTCCTCGCCTCGTGGCCGCCCGCGGGCGCGACGGACCTGGAGGCCGCGATTGCCGAGGCCGCGGCCCAGATGGAGGATGGTCGCCGTTCCCGCATCGTGCTGATGGGCGACGGCGCCGCGACGCTCGGGGAGAGCAGGGCGAGTGCGCTGGCGGATCACGCCGGAAAGCTCTTCGGCGGCAAGGACGCGACGATAACGACGATCGGCGTGGGGTCCAGCGTGGACTCGCTGGTGTTCGAGGCGATCTCGGCCGAGACGGGCGGCAAGTACCACTGGGTCTCCACTGGCGAGGACCTGCTCGCGGCCGCGGTCGGGATCATCGCCTCGCTCAGGGTCCCGGTGATCGAGGACGCGCGCATAGAGTTCGACGGCATCGAGGTGAGGGACGTGTTCCCTGCGGCGCTCGCCGCCGTCTCGAGCGGCGAGGAGATCACGGTGCTGGGCCGCTACCGCGGTGCAGGCGCCTTGCGCGTGAAGATGGGCGGGCGCGTGTCGGGCGAGGACTGGGCCAAGGAGTACTCGTTCACGGTCGGAGAGGCGGGCAAGTCGAACGGGTTCGTCCCGTTCATGTGGGCGTCGCGCAGGATAGACGCGCTGACGCTCGACGGCAGCGAGGAGGCGCGGAAGGAGATAGTGGCGCTCTCCAGGGCGTTCTCGCTCCCATCGCGCTTCACCTCGTTCATCGTGCTCGAGAACGAGAAGATGTACGAGGAGTTCGGGGTGGCCCGCGACGAGGAACGCATCGCTTGGGAAGGCGGGGAGGCGATCGACTACGAGAAGCTCGAGGCCGAAGCGGGCGGCGGCGAGGCGGACATGGATGCGGTCCTGGGCAGCGAGGGCATGGCAGTCCTGGGCGGCGCGGCCGATGCCGGGGCCGGCAAGGGAGGCGGTGCGCTGTCCGGCCCTCCGGCCGCGGCCAAGAAGGCCAAGGCAGATTCGGTGGCGATGAAGGAGGCTCCGCCTCTCACCGACTTCGACTCGCTCGGCAGCATCGGGTACTACGGCGGCGACTACTACCATCATCCCGCGCCGCGGCCGGTCATCGAGGTCACGATCCGCAAGCTCCCGCTCGACGGCAAGAGCGATGTCGTCGCCAGGAAGATCGAGGAGCTGCGGGCGAAGGTCGAGGCGGAGCCGCTTCACAGGAAGCACCGCGAGGCCCTGGTGAAGTCCCTCATGAAGAGCGGCCAGTATTCCGAGGCATCGGCCGAGGTGGAGAAGTGGAGCGCGCTGGACGCCGCCAACCCGACGGTGCTCAGGCTCGCCGGGGATCTGACCAGGCTGGGCGGGCGCATGGACGAGGCAGTGAGGATCTACTCCGGCGTCCTGGATCTCTCGCCAGAGGACGAGAAGACCATGAAGCTCCTCGCAGGCTGGATGGAGTCCTGCGAGCGCTGGGACGAGGCCTTGCCTTTCCGCGTGTCGCTGTGGCTGAAGAAGCCGGGTGACTCGAAGCGGGCCGCCGAGGCGGCGGTCGCGGCGGCACGCGCCGAGAGGTGGGACGACGCGGGCCGGATGGTCAAGGGCCTGCTCGCCGATGGCGCGGCCGGCGGCGTGCCCAAGCTGGCGCCAGGCGTGAAGCTCTCCGGCGATCTCAAGGACGCCGTGCTCTCCATCGCCATGAGCGGCAAGCTGCCTCTCTCCATGGCCCTGCCCGGCATGTCGGGCGCCTCGTCCGCTAAGTTCGTGGTGACCCTGACGTGGGAAAAGCCCGTGGACCTCGATCTTTGGGTCGCGAACTCGAAGGGCGTCTTCATGGCCGGGCTGGGCGGCGACGGCACCCTGATCCCTGGCAGCGAAGGCTCGAAGGGCGAGGTCTTCTTCGTGCCCAAGCCCAAGAACGGCACGTACAGGATCCAGGTCTCGTGCGGCAAGGCAGGCGGCTGCGGCACCCTGGCCGGCGACCTGAAGGTCCAGGCCATGGGCAAGAAGGAGTCGATCCCGTTCGTGATCGAGGACGGGCAGGGCAAGGACGTGGCCGAGGTGTCGATCAAGAAGACCCAGTACAAGTACGGTCGTCCGATGTACGACTACTGAGGGAACGTCGGCCGGAGGTCATCGCAGCCCGAGCCGCCTAGCCAGGTGGTGGAGGTTGCCCCGGTCCATGCATCAATGCGGCGCCGGGGTACCACGTGCCATACGCGAAAAGTAGGCGTCAGGACAGATGTCCAGGATCCCTGGTAGGGCGTCAGAGGCACACGCCGCTCTCCTCGTCGCAGGTGGACGAAGGCCCGAAGTGCTCGCGGCAATAGGTGTCGTTGGGGCAGGCCGGCATGCACGCGCCCGGAGGGCGCAGCGCGCCCGCGGCAACGTAGGTGGCGCCCAGCACGCCGAGCGGGGCGCACGCGAAGCCGTCGCGCGGGCAGCCGCCCTCGCCGAGCGGAGCCTCGGGGGACGGGCATCCCTCCCAGCACATGGACCAGCCGCACAGGCCCGTCGCGATCCCGTCCGTGCCTGCCGGGCCGCAGATCGAATCGTCCTCTGCCAGCATCCTGTTGCAACCGATCGTGCACATCATGGCGCCGAACGAGTCGCTGCACTCGCCGAGCCCGAGCGGCGAGGCGCACTCCTCGTCCGACGAGCACGGATCGCCGACCGCCCCGGCGCCGCCCGGGAAGTTGCCGGGCCAGCAGAACCCGTCCTCGTCGCCCGGCGGGGCCCCGCCGACCCAGCCGAACCTGTAGATCGGCCTGCACGCCTGCTCCTCGCCCGCCGTGGTCCTGCACTCGAACCCGGGATCCCCGGGCGCCGCGCTCACGTGGCAGGGTTGCATGCACCTGCCAGCGAGCATGACCAC
>CAZGVR010000151.1:0-8529 GCA_964528945.1 uncultured Myxococcales bacterium | reverse complement strand
GGCCGCTGCGAAGAAGATCGCCACCCTCGCCTCGGGCGCGGGCAAGCTCTCGACCATCCTGTTCTCGCCCGACGGCTCGGTGCTGGCGACCTTGACCTGGGACGCCACGGTCGTGCTGTGGGCAGCGCCGACCCTCTGACCTCCGCGTCGTCGCAACCTTGATATCGGATCCCCGGCGACGTATGTTTCCTCGATACCACTGCTGACGAGGAGCCTGCACATGAACCGGATGGCATCGACGGTCGTCGCCTGCTCCGTCACGCTCTGCGTCCTCTTCCACGCCTCCGACTCGCTCGCCGCCGGCAAGTCCGAGGCCATGGTCCGCTTCGAGAAGGGCGTGAAGCTCTACAAGGCGGGCGACTTCGTGGGCTCGCTCGTGGAGTTCAAGGAGGCCTACGAGGCCGAGCCGAACTACAAGGTCCGCTACAACATCGGCATGTCCCTGTTCAACCTGCACCGCTACGTCGAGGCCCAGGCCGAGCTCACCGCCTACCTCGCTGAGGGTGGCAAGGAGATCCCCGACGGCAAGCGAACCGAGGTCCAGTCCCTGCTCTTCGAGATCGGCTCGTACATAGGGACCCTCGTCGTCACCTCGGCCGCGACAGGCGCGATCCTCACGATCGACGGTGAGAAGGTCGGCCCGCTTCCGCTGGCCGATCCGCTCCAGGTAGACGTGGGCGAGCACGTGGTGCTCGTCGAGGCGCCGGGCCACCTCTCCTCCAGCCAGAAGGTCTCGGTCGCCGGAGGGAAGCAGGTCGGCCTCGACGTGGCGCTCACGCCCAGCGCTCCTTTGGCCGCAGCCGTGCCCGGCCCGCTCGCCGGTCCGGCAGATTCGCAAACCTCACCGCCAGTCGAGACTGCACCAGGTTCTACGGGCCCGACGATACAAGCGTCTGGCGCGATCTCACCCTCCGGAGCGACCTGCTCTGTCGACTCCGACTGCCCTCCGTCGAGTGGTTGTCATGCAGGCGAATGCATGTCCCACCAGAAGTGGAGCAACCTGAAGCACAACGGGAAGAACCTCATCGTACCGGGGTGGGTATTCTTTTCCTTCAATTTAGTTTTTATCGCATTGACTGGAGGATTGGGTTCGTTGGATGAAGAATTTATTGCTATGATGGGTGCTCCTGCTTTTGTCAGTATGGTAATATCGATTCCTCTCCTCGTGGTTGGCTACAGGTACAGGAAGCTTGCCTGGAAGAAGAAGGTCGCCGGCCTCGATGAGCCGCCGGTCCCGTGGCTCGCCCCGATCGACGGCGGAATCGCCATGGGCATAGCTTCCAGGTTTTGCTCCGGGGGATTCTCGGCCACACGAACGGTCTACGCCGTCGGATCGACGACCTTCAGGAAGTCGAAGCGCCTGGCCCGTCCATCAGGTCGTAGAGGCGATCCCGGTCGGCGATGTCCACTCCCGGCCGCGGGCCGTTCCCGCGGTGGACCGGGAGCCTGGGTCCGCTGCCGGGCCTGCGCCTCCCCTTGTCCAGCGCGGTCCTGAGCAGATCCTCGATCGTCCTCGCGAGGGATTTCCCGCGGCTCCTGGCAAGATTTGCCACGTTCGCGTACACGGCCTCGTCCAGGTTGATCGTCGTCCTGTGCATACTGGCATCATATGGATGTGACATCATGATGTCAATCACGTCCCGGCTACGCCGCGATCTTGATCCTCTCCGTCTTGCCCGACGACTCGTCGACGACCACAATGGATGCGTGCTCCACCCCGCCGAGCTGCTCCCTGGCGTTCAGGAGCTCCACACCGTAGACGGATCCGTCCGGGGCGAGGTCCACGTTCATCTCCTCGGCCACCTTCACGGTCGTGATCCCCGTGCTCCGCTCGCGGAACTGTTTCCGGTCTCCGGGCAGGCCTGGACCAGCGGCCTCGCGGGGGGCAGGGGCTGGCGCGCGTGCCCGGGTGTGGGATATAAAGCACCGCAGCAGCAGCAAAGGACGAGATAACCATGACCGAGGACACGGAGAACAAGAAGCCCGGATGCCTGGCGCCGATCCTGTGGACGGTGGCAGCCTTCCTCGTGACGCTCGTCTGCGCGGTCTTCGTGGGCCTCATGGCCAACGAATCCGAGAGCAACGGCATGACCGCGACCTACATCGAGGCCCTGCCGTTCGGGGCGCTGTGGTCCGGCGCTATAGGCGCGCTCATCGCCTACTTTGCCAAGCCCAAGTCCGGCGCGGTCCGCATCGGCATGCCGTTCGGCTGCGGCTGTCTGGGCGGCATCGTGCTCCTTGCCCTGATCTTCGTATTCTTCGTCGCGATATTCCCGGCGCTCTAGAGCCTCTACCGGTGCATCCCATCGAAGTGAGGAGAAGTCTGATGAAGCGTTTTTCCATGGCCATGGTCCCGGCATTGCTCGCGCTCGCATCCTGCAACGGCGGCGGTGGCGACACCACCGACCAGTGCGGGGACATCAAGGTCTTCCCGAGCGACATCGTGGGCGGATCCGCGATACCGGACCCGGCCGTGGTCACCATGTCCGCGGCGCAGCAGGACTCCACGTTGATGCTGTTCTGGAGCCCCGAGGGCGTCCTGTGCTCGGGCGTGCTGGTCGCGCCGCGGGTCGTGCTCACGGCGGCCGTCTGCATGGATGGCGGGGTGGGTCTTCCGGACCAGGTTGTCTACGGATCGGACGGCACCTCTCCCGACGGCAATCTCGCGACCGCATCGTTCGCGGTCCACGCGGACTACGACCTGGCCACGTCCCCTTACCACCCGGCCGTGATCGTGCTCGGCGAGGACGCGACCGCGGCCGGCCTCGTCCCGATCCCGCTACAGTCGGCATCGACCTCGCTGGTCGGCGAGGACGTTGTTGCGGGCGGGTACGGGGAGACCGTGCCCGGTTCAAGCAACTCCGGCACGCGCCTCTGGGCAACGCTGCGCGTGGATTCGGAGGACGCTCTCACGTACACCGCCTCCGGCGGTGGAACCTCCGGCACGTGCTCCGGCGACGCGGGCGGGCCAATGCTGTGGATGGATCCCACGGACGGGCTTCGCGTGACCGGCATCGCGGTCTCCGGCAGCGAGGACTGCATCGCCGCAAGCGTGTTCGCGCGCCTCGATCTCGCCGACCCCTGGCTTGCCGCGCAGGTCGCGGCCGCCGATCCGTGCGCGGGCGAGACCCTCGTGGGCCGCTGCGACGGCGACACGGCCATATGGTGCGAATCCGACGCGATCCAGACCGAGGACTGCGCGGCCGCAGGCGAGGTGTGCGGGCTCGATCCCGGAGACGATTACCGCTGCATCCCCCCGCTCGACCCGTGCGCGGGCGAGACCCTCGCGGGCCGCTGCGACGGCGACACAGCGATCTGGTGCGAGTCGGACGCGGTCGAGACCGTGGACTGCACCGCGACCGGCCGGTTCTGCGGGACTGGCACGACCGGCCAGCACCGCTGCATGTCCGAGTGCGATGCGCTCGGCTTCGCCGGCGAGTGCGCCGGCGACACGGCGCGCTGGTGCGAGGACGGCGCGATCCTGGAGCGCGACTGCGCGGCCTGCTTGGAGACCTGCGGCGACACCGCGGGCGACCTCGGCTTCTACTGCATCTAGCCTTTGAGAAGCTACCTGGCGGCTGCCGCGGTCGCCGCCACTGGCACGCTCGTCATGGTCCGCCGCTGCGGGCCCTGCCGCTCCTGGATGGCCTCCAGGAACCCGACAGCACCCGCCGAGATCTCGGCCGCGTTGCCCTCGTCAGTGGCGATGTGCATGGCCAGCCTGAAGTCCGGGTGGACGCTGACCAGCACGCCTCCGAAGATCAGCTCGCGCTCCCCTCCCATCCTGATCCTCACCATGTCCCGGTCCTTGAGGCCGTATGCGAGCGCATCCTCCGGGCTCATGTGGATGTGCCTGAGCGCGCAGATCACGCCCTGCTGCAGCACCACGCTCCCTGCCGGCCCGACCAGCGTGAGCCCGGGCGTGCCCTTCACGTCTCCGGATGCCCTGATGGGCGCGTCGATCCCGAGCTTGAACTCCTCGGTCCTCGATATCTCCACCTGCGACTCGGGACGCACCGGCCCGAGCACGCGCACCTTGTCCACCCTGCCGCGCGGGACGACAAGGTCCACGATCTCGTTGCACGCGAACTGGCCGGGCTGGGACAGGTCGGCCTTCTTGGTGAGCTTGTGCCCGGCGCCGAACAGCAGCTCCACGTGCTCCTGCGTCAGGTGGAGGTGGTGTGCCGAGACCTCGACCGGTATGGGCTGGTCCTTCTTGATCCTGATGATGGACGTGACCTGCGCGTTGCCCATGGCGCGCACCGACTCCCTGGCGATCATGAGCTCCTCGTTCGTGGGCACGACCATGACCTTGACCGGCGCCTCTGCCGCCGAGATCTCGAACACGGGCTCGCGGCCCGCGCCCTTGGCCCGGTTCAGGGTCTCGTCCACGGTCACGCCCAGCCGCTCCATGCCCTGGAGGATGCGCGCGCGCGTGCCGGCCGAGTTCTCGCCGATGCCGCCCTCGAACGTGATCACGTCCACGCCGCCCAGCGCGGCCGCGTAGGCGCCGATGTACTTCTTGACCCTGTACGCGTACATCTGCACGGCGAGCAGGGCCCTGGCCTCGCCGCGGCCCGCGGCCTCCTCTATCTCGCGCATGTCGCTCGAGATCCCGGACACGCCCTTGATGCCGCCCTCGTTGGTGAGCAGCTTCTCCACGTCCTTCGGGGCCATGCCCAGCCTGTTGATGAGGTGCAGCACCAGCCCTGGATCGATGTCGCCGCTCCTGGTGCCCATGACTAGCCCCTCGAGCGGCGAGAACCCCATGGACGTGTCCACGGACCTGCCGTGGTCTATGGCGCACACGGACGCGCCGTTCCCGAGGTGGCAGGAGATTATCTTGAGCTCGGTCACCGGCCTCCTCAGCGCGGTCGCGGTCCTCAGGGACACGTACTGGTGCGACGGGCCGTGGAACCCGTACCGCCTGAGGTGGGCCTCCTTCGCCAGATCGCCGGATATCCCGTACGTGAACGCGAAGGGCGGCAGCGTGCCGTGGAACGCGGTGTCGAACACGGCGACCTGCGGCACGCCGGGCAGGGCCTTCCTGCAGGTCTCGATCCCGAGCAGGTTGGGCGGGTTGTGGAGCGGCGCGAGCGACGAGAACTGCTTGATCGCCTCGATCACGTCGTCGTCTATGAGCACCGGCGACGCGTACCTGTCGCCGCCGTGCACGACCCTGTGACCCACCACGTCGATCTTCGGGCTGCCACCATTTCCGGCCGCGCCTCCACTCATGCCCAGGCCCTCGAGCACGAGCCCGAGCGCGACCGCGTGGTCCGCGATGTCCCTCTCGTCCACCTTCTCCCCTGCCGCGCTCTTCAACTTGTGCCGCGATCCCGCGATGCCGATCCGCTCGACCAGGCCCCTCACCTCGGCCTCGGGGTGGGCCCCGTCGAACCAGCAGTACTTGAGCGAGGAGGACCCGCAGTTGATGACCAGCACACGCCTGTCGCCGAGCGCGCCCTCGACGCGCAGGCGGTACGGATCCTCGGCCGAGATCCACGCGTCCTCCACGCGCTTCTGCTCGGACTCGTCCTGGCTGCGGTTGCGGAGCCGCGTTGCGAGCGTCTTGGCCAGCTCGCCGATGGCGACCGGGTTCATGGCCAGGCTCCTGGCGAACACGGGCTGCGGCACCCTCAGGTACTTGCAGTCGTTCGCGGCCACCACGTCCGCGCTCGTGAGCTCTCCCGTGAGGAGCGCCATCTCGCCGAAGTGCTTCCCGGCAGCGAGCGTGCCGAGCACGGCGCCAGTGCCGCCGGACTCGACGGGCTTCCTCGCCTCGGCCGTCCCCTCCATGACCACTCCGAGGAAGTCCCCGGACTGCCCGGCCTGGATGATCTTCGTGCCGGCCGGGGCATCGATGACCAGTGACTGGATCACGAGGTCCCGGAGCGACTTCTCGTCGAACCCCTTGAAGAGCGGCAGATCCTTCAGCTTCGAGACGATGTCCATGATCTCTCCTCCAGCGAACGCAATCTAGAGCGATTGCCCTGGTGCCCGCAAGGGGTCCCATCGTGGGCCGGTTTTCGCGGCGTCCTTGGCCCGGCCAGGCTCGTGCAAGGGCCGCGCGACCCCGATCCGCGCACCGGCCTCGACCCCCTAGGCAACCTGCAGGAATCCTGGAAAACCATGCCACTACTGCCGTTTCAAGATTGAAATATATGCCAAGGCACATCGATGGCCGGTGAGGCGCAATCAGGGGAGCCTCCTGATGTCCAGCGAAGTCCAACCGCGACCCGGAGTCATGGCTCCTCGGTGAAAAGCGTCACGGCGGAGGGCGCGATGGATGGCACCCTCCCTCAGTGCAGCCCCTGCTCGTGTGTGACACGGGAGTTGACTGCACCCGGATTGCGTTATTATAAGAAATCACTGGAATATGAGAGGCCTCATCACGATCTGCTACCTCGCCACATTTCTCCTCGTGGCAGTGTTTCCTGCGTTGGCTACAGCCTCGGGTCAGGATGGTGGCAGCCCGGACATCGGCGGCGATGCGGCCGGGGAGGATGCTGCCATAGACGATGCTGCCGATGACGAGCCAGCCGGCGGCGACGCGCCGATCGTGACCTTCGGAGCCGAGTCGGACCTGTCCTCCCGCTACATCTGGCGCGGGACGCTCCTCGACACCGGCCCGGTGTTCCAGCCTTCCATCTGGGTCTCGGCCTTCGACGTCACGCTCTCGCTCTTGTCCAGCGCCTCTCTCGACCGCCACCCCGGCGGCTCCGGCTACTCTTCGCCGCCCGAGTTGGACCCGAGCATCGCCTACTCCGCCGAGGTCGCGGGCCTCACGATCGAGCCGAGCCTCTACTTCTACACGTATCCCGGCGGGGCGTTCTCGGACCACACCGGAGAGCTGATGCTGGGCCTGTCCTACGCGCTTGCCGGGCCGCTCTCGGTCTACACGACGCACGCCGTGGACATCGTGAGCTGCGCCGGCGCCTACTACGGGGAGGCCGGCCTCTCCGTCGCCCTCGAGCTTCCCCGGGGCTTCTACCTCGACGCCCTGGCCGGGGTGGGCTGGGGATCGTCCAGGTTCTGGGACGCGAACATGGACCGGCATCGCCCATCCGCGGGAGCGCTCCTTGCGAGCCTTGCCCTGACCTGGTACCCGATCGACTACCTCTACTTGCGCGGCCACTGGGACATGAGCGTGCTCCTTTCCGACCGCCTGAGGCAGGCAGTGCCGGCAGGGGATGCCGGGCTCCTCGCCATCGGACTCGCCATCGGGTTCGAGTACGGGTAGCTCGTGGACGCGACGCGCGGCTGGGTGCCCTCAGCCGGCCAGCGCCTCCCTGACCTTCTTGCACAGCTCGGCCGCGGTGAAGGGTTTCATGAGCAGGTTCGCCGGAACGATCGCGAGCCCTTCGCCATTGCTGTCGGCAGCAATCGTATAGCCCGACATGAAGAGGGTCTTCATCCCGGAGCGGACCTCGGCCATGCGTTTCGCCAGGACGGGGCCCGATATGCCCGGCATCACTATGTCCGAGAGCAGGAGATCGATCCGGCCCGCGTGACGCTCGCTCGCCAGGATGGCGTCCGAGCCGCCCCGTGCCTCCATCACGGCGTATCCATGATCCGAGAGCATCCTCTTCACGAGGCCTCTCACGGAGTCGTCGTCCTCCACCACGAGGACGCACTCTCCGTTGCCCCGCAGAGTGCGGCCCGTGCTCGAGACCCTGAGCGGCGTGGCCATCTCGTCTGTCGAGGGGAGCATGACGACGAACGACGTGCCAGCCCCTGGGCACGACTCCACGGTGATCGTTCCCCCCGATTCCCTCACGATGTCGTGAACGGTCGCGAGCCCCAGGCCAGTCCCGATCCCGGCCGGCTTCGTCGAGAAGAACGGCTCGAAGATCCTCGCCGCGATCTCCGGCCGCATGCCGATCCCCGTGTCCGTGATCCTGAGCGACACGAACCTCCCGGACGGTAGCTCCACGTTAGCCGTGGCCAGCGTCAGCCTGCCGCCTCCTGGCATGGCGTCCCGCGCGTTTATCGCAAGGTTGAGGACGATCTGCTCCAGCCTGGTCGGGTCGGCCCTGGTACTCCGAAGGCCCGGCGCGGGAAGGGTCCAGATCTCCACCTTCTCCCCGAGTGTCCTCCTGAGCAGGCGGTCCATCCTGGAGATCACGGAGTTCAGGTCCACGATCTCCGGTGGGGCCGATTCCTGCTTGCTGAAGAGCAGGAGCTGCCTCGAGAGTGCCGCCGCCCTCTGGGACGCCTCGCGCACCTGGTCGAGGTCCTCGGAGACCCCGCGATCCCCGCCCACGCTCATCGAGATCAGGTCCGTGTACCCGTGGATCACGCAGAGCAGGTTGTTGAAGTCATGGACCACGCCGGCCGTGAGCTGCCCGATCGTGCTCAGCCTCTCGCGCATCTCGGCCCTCCGGCTGGACTCCCTGGCCGCTTCCCGCGATGCGTGCGCCGCCATGGCCGAGCCGGCCACCGAGGCGGCCGCCTCGAGGAAATCGAGCTTGCGCCGCTCGACGATCTCGCCTGGCGTCGTGTACAGGGTGAGCACGCCCAGTATCC